>SHWM01000094.1 GCA_009693835.1 Alphaproteobacteria bacterium | reverse complement strand
GGCCGACGTCCGCGCGCCGCGCGACGGCCGTTTTATTGAAAAGCTCGGCTTTTTTAACCCGCTGCTGCCCAAGGACCACGCCGAACGGCTGAAACTGGTCGGCGATCGCATTCAGCACTGGATGAGTGTGGGCGCACTGCCGACCGACCGGGTGGCGCGCATGCTGGGCGACGCGGGCCTGATCGCCAAACCGGAACGGGGAAACAATCCTGAACAGAGCAAACCGAAGGCCAAGGCGCTGGAGCGCATCGCCCAGAAGGCCGAGGCCGCCAGCAAGGCCGCCGAAGCGGCCGCCGCGTAGGGCCGTTTGCCGGAGCCTGCCAAGCGTGTATGTGTAGGCGCCATTCTGGGCGCACATGGCGTCAGCGGTCAGGTGCGGATCAAATGTTTTACTGGACGGCCAGAAGATGTGGCGTCGTTCGGGCCGGTGGAGACAGAAGATGGGATGCGGCGCTTCACCATAAGAGTGGCCCGCGGCCTAAAAGAAGGGGTTGCGGCGTCGCTGTCCGGGATTACCGATCGTGACGCGGCAGAAGCACTAAAGGGAGTCAGGCTATATGTGCCGCGTGCGGCCCTGCCTGAGCTGCCCGCGGAGGAGGATGAATATTATCTGGCCGACCTGATCGGGCTGGCTGTTCGCTGGGTGGCTGGGACGCGGCCTGAGGGCAGGATCGTTGAGGTGCATAATTTTGGCGCAGGTGACCTGATCGAAATTGAGCTGGCGGAGAGCGGGATAAAACGTAAAACACTTCTGGTTCCGTTTGAACGGGAGGTAGTGACAGAGGTGAAGGTGGCGGAGGGCTACATAAATGTGCTGTTGCCGCATGAAGTCAGCGAGGAGCATGTCAACAAGGAGGATAAGGAGTAACCAGCGTGCCTGAGCAAGCCGGGGCCACAAATGTCTGGACAGCCACGGTTCTGAGCCTGTTCCCGGGCATGTTCCCGGGGCCGCTGGGGTTCAGCCTGGCCGGAAAAGCGCTGGAATCCGCTATCTGGCGGCTGGAAACAGTGGACTTTCGCACATTTGCGCGCGATAAACACCGCTCCGTGGATGACAGTCCGGCAGGCGGTGGCGCCGGGATGGTGTTACGCGCGGACGTGCTGGCGGCAGCGATTGACGAGGTAATGGCGGGGGCCGAAGTGCAACGGCCGCTGGTCTATCTTAGCCCGCGCGGCGCGCCTCTGCATCAGAAGCGCGTGCAGGCCCTGGCAGAGGGGCCGGGTGTGGTGCTGATATGCGGGCGTTTTGAAGGCGTTGATGAACGGCTATTGCAGACCCGGGGGATCGAGGAAATCAGTCTGGGCGATTTCGTCCTGTCTGGAGGAGAACCGGCGGCGATCGCACTTCTGGACGCGGTGGTGAGATTGTTACCGGGCGTAACGGGAAATCCTGGCACGCTGACGGAAGAAAGTTTTGAAGCGGGTTTGCTGGAATATCCCCACTATACAAAACCCGGCGAATGGGACGGCATGCCAATCCCGCCGGTGCTGTTATCCGGCAATCATGCGCAGATCAGCGCCTGGCGCAAGGCGAGGTCGGAGGAAATAACACGGTTGCGCCGTCCGGATTTATGGCGGCGTTATGTTGCGGAAAACGAGGAGCATGAGAAATGAATTTATTGCAGGAACTGGAAGCGGAACAGATCGCCAAACGCACCGATGGCCGGACAATCCCTGATTTTGCGCCTGGCGATACGCTCAAGGTCATGGTCAAGGTGGTCGAAGGCGCGCGCCAGCGCCTGCAGCCTTTTGAAGGCGTGTGCATCGCGCGTTCCGGCGGCCTGACATTGAACGCCAATTTCACCGTGCGGAAGATCTCGTATGGCGAAGGGGTGGAGCGCGTTTTCTCGCTCTACAGCCCCATGGTGGATCAGGTCGTGGTTCTGCGCCGGGGCCAGGTGCGCCGCGCCAAACTGTATTATCTGCGCGGCCGCACCGGCAAATCCGCGCGCATCCAGGAAAAGAAGGTCGTTCGCGATTAGCTGAGGGGGAGGAAATGCGATGTCTGGCCCAAGCACACTCTATGATAAAATCTGGCAGGCCCATCTGGTTAGTCAGCAGACGGATGGTTCCTGCCTGATTTATATTGACCGGCATCTGGTGCATGAGGTGACAAGCCCGCAGGCTTTTGAGGGCCTGCGCATGACGGGCCGCAAGGTGCGCCGCCCCGAAGCAACGTTAGCCGTCGCTGATCATAATGTGCCGACCACGGACCGCGCCAAAGGCATAGAGGACGAGGAATCCCGTATCCAGGTGGAGACACTGGAGCAGAACTGCGCCGAATTTGGCGTCGAATATCTGCCCATGTCCGACATCCGGCAGGGCATCGTGCATATAGTGGGGCCGGAACAGGGCCTGACCCAGCCCGGCATGACCATTGTCTGCGGCGACAGCCACACCGCAACGCATGGCGCATTTGGCTCGCTGGCGTTCGGCATCGGCACGTCGGAGGTGGAGCATGTGCTGGCGACCCAGACACTAATCCAGGCGCCCGCCAAAAATATGCGCGTCACCGTCAACGGCCAGTTGTCTGCCGGTTGTACGGCCAAGGATATCGTGCTGGCAATCATCGGCAAGATCGGCACCGCAGGCGGCACCGGGCACGTTATCGAATTCGCTGGCCCGGCCATCCGCGCACTCAGCATGGAAGGCCGCATGACGGTCTGCAACATGACCATCGAGGGGGGCGCGCGCGCCGGTCTGATTGCGCCCGATGAAACCACCTTCGCCTATGTCATGGGCAAGCCGCGCGCGCCAAAGGGTGGGCGGTGGGAATTGGCGCTGAATTACTGGCGCACGCTGGTCAGTGATCCGGGGGCACATTTTGACCGCGAGGTCACACTCGACGCCGGCGAGATTGCGCCGATGGTCACCTGGGGCACCAGCCCGGAAGATGTGCTGCCGATCACCGGCAGGGTGCCCGACCCCGCAGCCGAGCCGGACGCGGCGCGGCGCCAGTCCATGCTGCGCGCGCTCGATTACATGGGGCTCGCGGCCGGAACGCCGTTGCAGCAGGTCAAAATCGACCGGGTGTTTATCGGTTCATGCACCAATGGCCGTATCGAGGATCTGCGCGCCGCCGCCAAACTGGCCAAGGGACGTAAGGTCGCAGCCCATGTCGGGGCCATGGTGGTGCCGGGTTCCGGGCTGGTGAAGGAACAGGCCGAACAGGAAGGGCTGGATAAAATATTTATCGAGGCCGGGTTTGAATGGCGCGAGCCGGGCTGTTCCATGTGCCTGGCGATGAATGCCGACAAGCTGGAACCCGGAGAGCGCTGCGCCTCCACGTCCAACCGCAATTTCGAGGGCCGTCAGGGCCGCGGCGGGCGCACCCATCTGGTCAGCCCCGCGATGGCGGTCGCCGCCGCCGTGACGGGCCGCCTGACGGATGTGCGGGAACTGGAATAACTTAAACCTTGCCAACGATTTTTTATTGGCGTGGACATCGATTTTATTATTTCAGCAACGAAGGATTTGAACCGCCACATGTTCATATCGACAAAGATCACAAGACTGTAAAATTCTGGCTCGATCCAGTTGCAGTTGCCCGTAATATTGGTTTTTCTGTGCAGGAAATTACACGGCTAACCAGGAAAATCAGCGAAGAACAGAGTAACTTGCTAAAGGTATGGCATGAGCATTTCGGCGATAAATCGTGATGCGCGCGTTGATAACGTAAGGATCACGGGAGATAACCTGGAGGTAATGTTACGTGATGGGCGGCGTATCAGTGCGCCCCTCACGTGGTTTCCGCGGCTTATGTCTGCAACAGAGGCGGACCGGGCGGTATGGGAACTGTGTGCTGGCGGCTACGGAATACATTGGCCGAGGATTGATGAGGATTTGAGCGTGGATGGCCTGCTGACAGGTGCGCCAGGGTAAGGAAAAGCAAAATGCAGAAATTTGACAAACTAACCGGGGTGGCGGCCCCGCTGCCGCAGATCAATGTTGATACCGACATGATCATTCCCAAGCAGTTCCTGAAAACCATCAAGCGTTCCGGGCTGGGCAAGAACCTGTTTGACGAAATGCGCTTCACACCAGATGGCCGGGAAAAGCCCGATTTCGTATTGAACAAAACTGCCTGGCGCAATGCCCAGATTCTGGTGACCGGCGAGAATTTCGGCTGTGGCTCCAGCCGCGAGCATGCGCCATGGGCGCTGCTGGATTTTGGCATCCGCTGCATCATCGCGACCAGCTATGCTGATATTTTTTACAATAACTGTTTCAAGAACGGCATCCTGCCGATCATTCTGCCGCAGGCCGATGTCGACAAATTGATGGACGATGCGGCGCGCGGCGCCAATGCGGTTGTCAGCATCGATCTCGCGGCCCAGGAAATTCGCGGCCCGGATGGCGGCGTCGTCAAATTTCAGATCGATCCCTATCGCAAGCAATGCCTGATCGAGGGGCTGGATGACATTGGCCTGACGATGAAACAGGATGCGAAGATTGATCAGTTTGAGCAAAGGCGGACCGCACAGCAGCCCTGGCTATAGAAAGACCGCACAATATGTCCAGCAACAGATCGTTATTAATTCTGCCGGGCGACGGCATCGGCCCCGAGGTCATGCGCGAAGTGCGTCGGGTGGTCGACTGGTTCGGCAAACGCCGCTCGATCAGCTTTGAGGTGGACGAAGACATTGTCGGCGGCGCATCCATTGATGCGCACCGCACGCCGCTGACCGACAAGGCGCTGGAAAAAGCCATGAATGTCGATGCGGTGCTGTTTGGTTCTGTGGGCGGGCCGAAATGGGACAATCTGGGCTTTGACATGCGGCCCGAGGGCGGCCTGCTGCGACTTCGCAAAGAGCTGGAGCTGTTTGCCAACCTGCGGCCGGCCATCTGTTTCCCGGCGCTGGCGGGCGCGTCGTCGCTGAAGCCCGAACTGGTCACGGGGCTGGATATTCTGATCGTGCGTGAACTGACAGGGGGTGTCTATTTCGGCGAGCCGCGCGGCATCGAGACGCTGCCCAATGGCGAGCGCCGCGGCGTCAACACGCAGGTTTATACCACCTCCGAGATTCACCGCGTCGCGCGGGTGGCGTTTGAGCTGGCGCGCAAACGGCGCAATCTGGTGCATTCCTCGGAAAAGGCCAATGTCATGGAATCCGGCCTGCTGTGGCGCGAAGAAGTGACCAAACTGCATGCCGCCGAATATAGCGATGTTAAACTCCAGCATATTCTGGCCGATAATTGCGCGATGCAGCTGGTGCGCGAGCCTAAGCAGTTTGACGTGATCGTGACGGATAATCTGTTCGGCGACCTGCTGTCGGACGTGGCGGCCATGCTAACCGGTTCGCTCGGCATGCTGCCCTCGGCCTCATTGGGCGCGAAAGACGCCAGCGGCCGCAGCAAGGCGCTATATGAGCCCGTACATGGCTCGGCCCCCGACATCGCCGGCAAGGGGCTGGCCAATCCCATCGCCACGGTGCTGAGCTTTGGCATGGCGCTGCGCTATTCGTTCGATCTGCCAGATGATGCGGACCTGATCGATAGGGCCGTGGAACAGGTGCTGGCGGGCGGGCTGCGCACGGCCGACATCATGCAGCCCGGCATGGCCAAGGTGTCAACGGGCGTGATGGGCGACGCGATTGTGCGCGAGCTGGACAAACTGACCACTTGAAATTTAACCACCTGGGGTTTACATGCGCCCAGGCAATCTGGGAGCAGGAACCATGGGTTATAAAGTAGCGGTTGTGGGCGCCACCGGCATGGTCGGGCGCGAAATGCTGAATATTCTGGCGGAGCGTGCATTTCCAGCCGACGAGATTGTGCCGCTGGCGTCACGGCGCAGCATCGGCAAGGAAGTTTCCTATGGGGCACGCACGCTGAAAACCCTGGCGCTGGAAAATTTCGATTTCAGGGGCACCCATATAGCGCTGTTTTCTGCAGGGGCTTCCGTATCAGCGGAATGGGCCCCCAGGGCTGTAGCGGCTGGCGCGGTTGTGATCGACAATTCCAGCCATTTCCGCATGCATGCCGATGTGCCCCTGATTGTGCCAGAGGTAAACGCCGCAGCGATTTCCGGATATACCAAACGCGGGATTATCGCCAATCCCAACTGTTCGACCGCGCAACTGGTCGTGGCGCTGAAACCGCTGCATGACGTGGCGCGTATCAAGCGCGTGGTGGTGGCCACCTACCAGTCCGTGTCGGGCGCCGGAAATCAGGGGGCGGATGAGCTGTTTCACCAGACACGGGCGGTGTTTGTTTCTGACCCCATCGAGAAAAAGAAATTCACTAAACAAATCGCCTTCAACCTGATCCCCCATATCGACGTCTTCATGGAAGACGGCTACACGAAAGAAGAATGGAAGATGATGGCCGAGACAAAAAAAATGCTCGATCCATCCATCAAACTCAGCGCCACCTGCGTGCGGGTTCCGGTGTTTGTCGGCCATAGCGAAGCGGTAAACATTGAATTTGAGCGACCGATCAGCCCGGATGAGGCCCGCGACATTCTGCGTGAGGCGCCGGGCTGCTTGGTGATCGACAAGCATGAGGACGGCGGCTACATCACCCCCGTGGAATGTGTGGGCGAATACGCCACCTATATTTCACGTATCCGCGAAGACAGCACAGTGGAGAACGGCCTCAACATGTGGGTCGTTTCTGACAATCTGCGCAAGGGCGCCGCGCTCAACGCCGTACAGATCGCCGAAATACTGATCGCGAGGCATCTGAAAAGCGCGGCCTGAGGGCAACTTTATGCGGATCAGATTGATGCAAGCTGATCTGGATATAGCCTATCGCAGGATGAATTCAGGTTGGTGCGCATCCGCCCCCACCCCTGTCCCCTCCCCACGAGGGGGAGGGAATGTGCCCAGTATGGGGAGGGGTTTGGGGTGGGGTGAGAATGAAGAAGCGGTGGGGTGCAAAAAAACAGTGCCTCAATCAAAAAGAACCAGACTCTACTTCGCTGATTGGGAGGCAGCCGACTTCCACTGGCGCGTCAGTGCCCTATTTTCTGCGAGGGATTTTCAGTTGTTTCACTTCTTCGGATAAATCGCTAATGCGTGATTCAAGATGTTTCTGGTCACGGATATAAACCTATCCAATCAGGATAAGAACAAGCCCGCCGAAGTATTTTGCTATCAATTCCCATTCCATGTTTCGGCCTTCCCTCAAAATGGAACTTTGTCAAACTCTGATTCTTTGGTCTGCTCATAACTCGGAAGTTCTGATTTATCTTTTTCGTCCCGTGCAATGGCGACGGCCAATGGAAAATAATCTCTGATTCTATCGTAGATCGCTGAGTCAACTCCGCATGTCCACACCCATTCGTTGCTCTTATATGCGCCCTTCCAGAAATAGCCGTGCTCGCTAATCACTTTCCAAATTAACTGCTCCTCATAATTGAGGAGGTTCGGTCTAGTCACGGCTAACTTTACAAGCCTGTCTGCTTCTTTCACGTCCCATAAATCATCCAGTTCAGGGAATCCCTCGTACTCATGCTGGAGGGCGTTATTGATCGCCCATTCCACAACGGAGGACAATGTCCGGTATTGTTTTCTGGCAAGCAATTCCAATCCAAATTTCGTCTTTGGATCCAGGCGGAGCGTTACCACTTCCGTCTTGATATTAGAGGGCTGTTTTTTATCAGTTTTTTTCATGAATACTCCGATCTAATTGAAGCGGATTCGCTTCAATATACGATTTCGTATTCAAAATGCAACGAAAACACTACATGTATTCCTCTTCAATCGAGCGGTGGCGGTGGCGTCAGGAAATCCTTGGCTTTCAGGCTGATGCCGTCTACGAACGCACAGGGGGCATCAGCGCAAGAACTATTGCGGCACTTTGGCAAGCCACTAAATCAATCTGCCGCCCCTACACGGCTGCCGAATGCTTCAGCTATCTCAAGGCGGACGGATATGCGTACGATTAATCGCGCGGCGAGAAATATCCTATGCCGGCAGCAGGCTCTCACCCATCAGATAATCGTCTGCCGCGCGCGCCGCCTGGCGGCCCTCGCGAATAGCCCACACGACCAGCGACTGGCCGCGGCGCATATCTCCAGCGGCAAAAAGCTTATCTATGGATGTCTTGTAATTGATCATGTTGGCCTGCACGTTGCCGCGCGGGTCCAGCGCCACACCAAAATCCTTAAGCATGCCTTCATGCGCCGGGTGCATAAAACCCATGGCCAGCAGAATAAGATCGGCCGGCAGACTAAATTCCGTGCCCGGAATTTCCTTCATCTTTTCATCCAGACGGATACAGTCAATTCTTTCGGCCCTGCCGTCCCTGCCAACGATGCGCCGGGTAGATACGCTCCAGTCCCGAGCGCAGCCTTCGGCCTGGCTGCTGGAGGTGCGCATGCGGTTGGGCCAGTCCGGCCATACCATCGGCTTGCTTTCCTTTTCCGGCGGCTTTGGCATGATCTCAAGCTGGGTAACCGACCTGGCCCCCTGGCGCAACGAAGTGCCAATGCAGTCGGAGCCGGTGTCGCCGCCGCCAATCACGATCACATGTTTGCCCCTGGCGCTGATTTCTGGAAGCGGCCAGGGCGCCTCGCCCCCTACCCTGCGATTTTGCTGGGGAAGGAACTGCATGGCGAAATGCACGCCGTCCAGTTCGCGGCCCGGCACCTCCAGATTGCGTGGAAATTCCGATCCGCCCGTCAGGACCACAGCGTCATATTGTGTCAGCAGTTCACGCGAGGGCACGTCCACCCCCACTTCCGTATTGTGCCGGAAGGTCACGCCTTCGGCCTGCATCTGTGAAATACGGCGATCGATCAGATATTTTTCCATCTTGAAATCCGGAATGCCATAGCGCAGCAAGCCGCCGATACGCGCATTCTTTTCAAACACCGTCACGTCATGCCCGGCACGCGCCAGTTGCTGGGCGCAGGCCATGCCCGACGGGCCGGAGCCCACTACCGCCACACGCTTGCCGGTGCGGCGTTGCGGAATTTCCGGGACGATCCAGCCTTCTTCCCAGCCCCGGTCGATGATGGCGCATTCGATGCTTTTGATGGTGACCGGCGTGTCCATAATATTCAGCGTGCACGAAGCCTCGCAGGGGGCGGGGCAGATGCGTCCGGTAAATTCTGGAAAGTTATTTGTGGAATGCAGGACCCCCAGCGCCTCGCGCCAGCGTTGCCGGTACACCAGATCATTCCAGTCAGGAATGATATTATTCACCGGACAGCCATTATGGCAGTAGGGAATGCCGCAATCCATGCAGCGTGCGCCCTGGCGCACCAGCTCGGCCTCATCCAGTGGAATTACAAATTCCCTGAAATCCTTGAGCCGTTCGCCGACCGCCCGGTAGGGACGCTCGTTCCGGTCAAACTCCATGAAACCGCTTACTTTACCCATGCTCACATTCCATCAACATAAAGCAGATTAGCCGACAAGCCGCAGGCCCGGCTTCGCCGTGTTTTCCTCACTCTGCAAATCGAGCAGCGCGCGGCGATAATCATGCGGCACGACCTTGACGAATTTGCCGCTATATTCTGTCCAGTTGGCAAGGATTTTACT
>SHWM01000093.1 GCA_009693835.1 Alphaproteobacteria bacterium | reverse complement strand
ATGTGCGAAAGTCCACTGTTTCCAGCCGCCAGATAGCGGATTCCAGCGCTTTTCCGGCCAGGCTGAACCCCAGCGGCCCCGGGAACATGCCCGGGAACAGGCTCAGAACCGTGGCTGTCCAGACATTTGCGGGCCCGGCTTGCTCAGGCACTTTGGTTACTCCTTATCCTCCTTGTTGACTTGCTTCTCGCTGACTTCCTGCGGCAACAGCACATTTACGTAGCCCTCCGCCACCTTCACCTCTGTCACTATCTCCCGTTCAAACGGAACCAGAAGTGTTTTACGTTTTATCCCGCTCTCCGCCAGCTCAATTTCAATCAGGTCACCTGCGCCAAAATTATGCACCTCAACGATCCTGCCGTCAGGCCGCGGCCCATCCACCCAGCGAACAGTCAGCCCGATCAGGTCGGCCAGATAATATTCATCCTCCTCCACGGGCAGCTCAGGCAGGGCGGCACGCGGCACATATAGCCTGACTCCCTTTAGCGCCTCTGCCGCGTCACGATCGGTAATCCCGGACAGCGACGCCGCAACCGCTTCTTTCAGGCCGCGGGCCACTCTTATAGTGAAGCGCCGCATCCCATCTTCTGTCTCCACCGGCCCGAACGACGCCACATCTTCTGGCCGTCCGGTAAAACATTTGATCCGCACCTGACCGCTGATGCCATGTGCGCCCAGAATGGCGCCCACACATACCCGCTTGGCAGGCTCCGGCAAACGGCCCTACGCGTCGGCAGGCGCGGCGGCGGCTTCGGCGGCCTTGCGGGCGGCCTCGGCCTTCTGGGCGATGCGCTCCACCGCCTTGGCCTTCGGTTTGCTCTGTTCAGGATTGTTTCCCCGTTCCGGTTTGGCGATCAGGCCGGCGTCGCCCAGCATGCGCGCCACCCGGTCGGTCGGCAGTGCACCCATACTCATCCAGTGCTGAATGCGATCGCCGACCAGTTTCAGCCGTTCGGCGTGGTCCTTGGGCAGCAGCGGGTTAAAAAAGCCCAGCTTTTCAATAAAACGGCCGTCGCGCGGCGCGCGGACGTCGGCCACAACGATGCGGTAGAAGGGGCGTTTCTTCGTGCCGAAACGGGCAAGGCGGATTTTAAGTGACATCAAGGCTCCCTGATTTTTGTACGTGAATGGAGTTCAGTGGTGTTGCTATCGTTTAAAGCCCGGAAAACCGGGCGGTAATGGCGGCATACCGGGCTGATTTATACCACGGCCGATTCCAGGCAGACCGGGGGGCATGGCGGGCAGACCGGGGGGCATGGCGGGCATTCCGCCGCCCATTCCGGTTAGTCCGCCCAACAGGCCTTTCATGCCCTTTTTGCCGACCTGTTTCATCATGTCGGCCATCTGACGATGCATTTTCAGCAGCCGGTTAACCTCCGGAACCGAAGTGCCAGATCCCTCTGCGATGCGGCGCTTGCGTGATCCATTGAGGATTTTCGGCTTACGGCGTTCCTCGCGCGTCATCGAATAGACAATGGCTTCCTGCCGTTTGATCAGTTTGTCGTCAAGGCCAGCCGCGGCAATTTGGTTTTTCATTTTGCCGACGCCCGGCAGCATTCCCAGAAGTCCCTGCATGCCGCCCATTTTGCGCATCTGCGCCAGTTGCCCGGCGAGATCGTCGAGATCAAATTCGCCCTTCTGCATTTTTTTGGCGAGCTTTTCGGCTTTTTCCGCCTCAAAACTTTCCGCCGCCCGTTCCACAAGGCTGACGACATCGCCCTGTCCCAGAATGCGTCCGGCGATGCGATCGGGATGAAAATCCTCCAGCGCGTCCAGTTTTTCGCCGGTGCCCATCGCCTTGATCGGGCAACCGGTGACGGCGCGCATCGACAGGGCCGCGCCGCCGCGCCCATCGCCATCCACGCGCGTCAGGATAATGCCGGTCAACGGCGTGCGCGCATGGAAACTGCTGGCTACATTTACTGCATCCTGGCCGGTCAGGCTGTCCGCCACCAGCAGGCATTCATGCGGGTTTACAGCGCCGCGCACGGCGGCGATCTCGGCCATCAGCGCCTCGTCCACATGCGTGCGCCCGGCCGTATCCAGCAGGACAACATCAAAACCGCCCAAACGGCCCGCCTCCATGGCGCGCCGGGCAATATCAACCGGCATCTGACCGGCGATGATGGGCAGCGTGGCGACCTTCGCCAGTTCGCCCAGCACTTTCAACTGCTGCTGTGCGGCGGGCCGCGCCACATCGAGCGACGCCATCAGCACTTTTTTGCGCTCTCGGGTCTGAAAGCGCAGGGCCAGTTTTGCGGTCGTGGTGGTTTTGCCCGACCCCTGCAGGCCCACCATCAGGATGGGCACCGGCGAGGGGGCGTTCAGATCAATGCCCTGCGACGACGCGCCCAGCATTTCCACCAGATTGTCGTGCACAATCTTGATCACCATCTGACCCGGTGTAATGGATTTGACCACTTCCTGCCCGATGGCGCGTGGACGCACTTTGGCAATGAAATCGCGCGCGACAGGCAGGGCGACATCGGCTTCCAGCAAGGCCCGGCGCACTTCGCGCAGGGCGGTGTCCACGTCCTGTTCGCTCAGTGCCGCCTGCTTGCGCAGGGCGTCAAAGATGCCGCTCAGACGGTCTGAAAGCGTTTCAAACATTGGGGACTAACCTGCGGTACAAAGCATGATAGCGCCAGTGGGCGAAACCTCGCTGACTGACGGGATGGCGTTTCCGATCAAATATTTGATGGATCGGAGCGGAAACTAGGCGCGCAATGGGCTAGAGTCAAGCCATTGTAAGGATTCGCAGCCCGTCCCGAAAAAGGAATTCATCGATGTCATATCCAGGTTTAGCCGCACTTTCTATCGCCGCCGCCAAGGTTTTGATCGTGAAGGGTCAAAATGTTGCGGTGGCAGAATCCTCCTGTGGCGGGTTGATTTCCGCGGCGCTGGTGGCGGTTCCAGGCGCTTCTGCTTTCTATATCGGCGGCGGCGTCATTTATACCGCTCAGGGCGGCAAGGTTCTGTTGCCGCCCCGCCCGCAGGGAATGCAGTCCGCCACCCAGGATTTCGCGCTGTTTGAGGCGCGCAGCATCCGGGAACGGATGGGAACGACCTGGGGCATCGGAGAAACCGGGGCCAGCGGCCCTAGCGGCAATCCCTATGGCAACCCGCCGGGACATGCCTGCGTGGCGGTGAGCGGGCCGATGGAGCGGGCGCTGACCCTTTCTACCGGCAGCGCCGACCGTGAGGCCAATATGTGGGCGTTCGCCAAAGCCGCACTTGATCTGCTGGCCGCGCTTGCCGCGCAAAGCCCAAAATAAAACCGGGTTTTATTTGTATTGATTTTGCCTAAATCGGGGACTAACGCTGATTAACCTATTATTAACCTCAATAATTAACTATTCCGGTGGTTAATTTAGTGTTCTCTCGTCTGTATTACGGCTGGAGGCTGTTTGAGTGCTGACTGTATGAAGGTGGATTCGTGCTTAGCCCGCCGCTGCCCCGTGTTGCTTGACTCTTTTGTGCGCCCCTTGGTGCTGGCCCTCCTGTTGGTATTGGGTGCGTGCACCAGTCTGTCCAAGCCGGATTTCGATAAGCAGGACAGGACCGCTGGAATGGACCGTCAGGACTATCGCGATGCGTTAAAGCCGCGCGCGGCGGAAAGCAGTGGCGGGGCCATGGCCGTTTTGAAAAACTTGAAAAATCAGGCTTTCTGGGCGATCAAAACCGCCTTAACGCCGCACGGATACTCGAAAATCTGCGTGTCCGGCACCGCATTACAGGATTGGAATATCAGATAGACGCGGTTGAGGCCGCCCCGGTGACACGGCAGGCCGAAAATTCCAGCGTGATCATGAATAAATCCAGAATTTCCATTACCCTGCATGGATTTCTCGATACTGATTTGCGTGATTTTTCGGATTCGGTCCGGCACAGTCTGCCCGGGCATATCAGTCTGAGGGAGATACGGATTGACAGGCTGGCCACGCCAACGCGGGATCAGCTTGCCAGCATCAGCCGCGGCGGCGGCGAAGATCTGGTTCGGGCCACTCTGGTGCTGCAATGGCGGGTCACGCAACTCCCTGATAAAGCGGCAGGTTTGTAGAGTAATGCGTATTCCATCCAGGATATTTTTTTTGGCCTCTGCATGGATATTCTTTGGACTGAATATTCCGGCAGGTCACACCCAGGAACCCGATGCGGATAAACTGCGGTCCCTTGTGTTTTCAGATGACGATTGGCGCGCGGTAACGGCCGCCCTGGCGTTGCGGTCGCCTGAAATGGCGGGCATACCCGGAGATGGGCTTTCTGCACCCTTGCAGCGGCCGGAAAACCGGCCCGACTGGCGCATTCAGCAACTGCACCTGTCGGCGCTCATTTATACCGATCCGCAACACTGGACATTATGGTTCGGTGACCGGCGGGTGGAGCGCGCCAATGCGCCCCCTATTTAAGTGATCTGCATGTGACGCCGTACCATGTGGACCTCAGTGTGACCGCCAGCCCGGGGGCCGTGCCGATACCGGTGCGGCTGCGCGCCAACCAGACATTCCTGATCGGCCAGTTGCGTATTGCAGAAGGCGGCGGTGACGAAAATTAATCAGATCACGGATAATATGTCGAAAATGCCGCTGGTTATTGACGGACTGGGCGTGGCGCATGGCAAAAGCCCGTATTTACCGGTCTTTCGCTTCATGTGGAACCCGGGGAAATATTTGGGCTTACGGGCGTGAATGGCGCTGGCAAAACATCGCTGATGAAAGCAGCGCTGAGCCTTCTTGAACCCGAGGCAGGGGAGGCGTTTTTTTTTGGAATCCCGGGCCGGGTCACAAAAAGCCGTTGGCAGGCCGCCTATCTTCCGGAAAATTTCCGTCCCCCTCCGGCGATGAAGGAGGCGCAGTTTGTGCGCCTTGCGCTCGGCTTTCATAATCTGGGCTTTGACAGGCCGCAGGCGGACGTGCTGGCGCGGGCGCCTGATCTTGATCCTGCGGCGCTGGATGCGCGCATCGCAACCCCCTCCAAGGGGATGGCGCAGAAGCTGGGCCTGCTCGCGGTATTCCTGACGGATTGCCCGCTGCTCATTCTTGATGAACCGGCGGGCGGGCTCGATCCGCGCGCGCGGATTCTTCTGAAAGCGCAGATACGGTCTTACCGTGCGCGCAACAAGGCTGTCTTTTTCAGTTCGCACGTGCTGGCTGATCTGGAGGAAATCTGTGATCGCATCGCTGTGCTGCATGATGGCGCGCTGCGCTTTACCGGCCCCCCGCTCACTTGTGCGCGCAGCAAAATGAAACTATGCTGGAGCGCGCGTTTCTTTCGCTTATCGAAACGGCGTCCTCTAGAGAGTGAATAGGATGGAAATTTCCAGCGCGCAGCCCTATGCAAAGAAATATACCCGGGTAAATGGCCGGCAGATGGCCTATGTGGAATGCGGGACGGGCGATCCCATTGTGTTTCTGCACGGCAATCCCACATCATCCTATCTGTGGCGCAATATAACTCCGTATGCGGAGAAACATGGCCGCTGCATTGCGCCCGATCTGATTGGCATGGGGGACAGCGAAAAGCTGGACCCCTCAGGCCCGGACCGGTACCGCTTTGTCGAACATCGGGAATATCTGGACGGTCTGCTGGCTGCGCTGGGGGTGCGGGAGCGGGTGACTTTTGTCCTTCACGACTGGGGTTCGGCGCTGGGCTTTGACTGGGCGAACCGGCACCGTGCGGCGGTGCGCGGCATTGCCTATATGGAGGCGGTTGTCCATCCCATGCGGTGGGAAGACTGGCCGTACACGGATATATTCAAACTGATGCGCGCAGATGCGGGTGAAGAAATCGTATTGCAGAAAAATATTTTTGTGGAACGGATTTTGCCCGGCTCGATTTTACGCAAACTGACCGATGCCGAGATGGCGGAATACCGCCGGCCGTTCATCGAGCCGGGGGAGGGCAGGCGGCCCACCCTCACCTGGCCGCGGCAGATTCCGCTGGGTGGTGAACCAGCCGATGTGGTGGCGATTGCGGCGGATTACGCGGCCTGGCTGCCCAAAAGCCCGTTTCCAAAATTGCTGATCTCGGCCGAACCGGGAGGTATATTGGTTGGCCCGCATCTGGCGTTTTGCCGCACCTGGCCCAACCAGACGGAAGTGACCGTCAAAGGCAGCCACTTTATCCAGGAAGATTCACCGCACGAAATTGGTGCGGCTCTAGAGCAGTTCCTTTTAGGGCTGAACCAGCAGGTTCAGTCTTAAAAGGTAAAGTTGCTCTAAATTGTCATATAGACCATGTTCGGATCAGACGGGATCGCCATTGGCGATTCCATCTGATCCGAACATGGTCTCGCCGCCTGGCTGCAGAAACTTGGGTAAGCCGCCATCCCGGACTGTGTCCTGCGATAGGGGTTGCAAATTTGCCCTGCCTGAGAGATAAGTGGCCCCCGGTCGCTTTTCCGGGCGCTAGCGGGCGTAGCTCAGGGGTAGAGCATAACCTTGCCAAGGTTAGGGTCGTGAGTTCGAATCTCATCGCCCGCTCCAGATTTTCAGGATTTACTGCGGTTGTCTTTACCCTCAGAAATTCTAGCTACCGGTACGCCGCGATAATCCCCAGAAAGTCTTCTGCCTTCAGGCTGGCGCCGCCGACCAGCGCGCCGTTGACATTGGCCACTCCCATCAGCTCCACGGCATTGCCGGGTTTCACCGACCCCCCATAGAGAATGCGAAACGCGGCCCCATCGCTGAAACGCGCCTGTAATTTGCCGCGGATGAAGGCATGTACCTCGGCCACGTCAGATGCCGTGGGGGTGCGCCCGGTGCCAATGGCCCATACCGGCTCATAGGCCACCACCAGATTGGCCGCTGCGGCCCCCTCGGGCAGGGAGCCCGCCAATTGCCCGCCGACTACGTCCAGCGCCTTGCCGGCATTGCGCTCGGCCTCGGTCTCGCCCACGCAGACAATGGCGGTCAACCCGGCCCGGTGCGCCGCCACCGCTTTTGCCTGAACGATGGCATTGCTCTCCCCATGATCGGCGCGGCGTTCGGAATGGCCCACAATGACGGCCACGCCGCCCGCGTCCCGGATCATCTCGGCGCTGATGTCCCCGGTATGGGCGCCAGAGGCCTCTGAATGGCAATCCTGCCCGCCCAGCAGCACCGGGCCTGGCCCCAGTCTGGCGCGCATGAGGGCCAGCAGGGTGGCGGGGGGGCAGATCATGACCTCAAACGCACGCGCCTGACCTGAACGGGTCCCGGCGGCGATCTTTTCGGCCTCCGGCAGTGCGGCCGCAAGGCCATTCATTTTCCAGTTTCCGGCGATCAGGGGCCGGGGCAGATTCGAAGACATAAGCTATTGTTCCAGCTAGTATTTTTTATCAGCATCCGGTGCCGGGCCAAGCCTCCTAAAACAGGCCCGACCGCGCGCGCCCAAATTCATAAATTTGACTCTTCACGGTTTATTGACCTATTTGCAATCCCCTTTGGCATATCTGGTGCTGCGGTTCCAGAGTTCGCATGATCTCACGGCTGACGCATAAGCGAACTCCGGTATTAACGCGGCGCTAACAAGTTTATGATTCTAATAGGATTTGGGATTTGAAGTTTGTGAAACGAACAGGCTGCCAATATTATAGGAACTTCAGGTCCACCTCAGCAGTGGCCCGCGCCGCCGTGAATGTGAACAGGTTAGTATGAAACTGGTTATCGTAGAATCGCCGTCGAAGGCCAAAACCATCAACAAATATCTGGGTCAGGACTATAAAGTTCTGGCGAGCTTTGGTCATGTGCGCGACCTGCCCGCGAAGAACGGCTCGGTTCTGCCCGATGACGACTTCTCCATGACATGGGAGATTGGGGACCGGTCCAAAAAGCAGCTGAATGAAATTATCCAGGCCGCCAGAGGGGCTGACAGCCTGATCCTGGCCACCGACCCGGACAGGGAAGGCGAAGCCATTTCCTGGCATGTGCTGCAGGTTCTGAAAGACAAAAAGGCGCTGGGCGTAAAACCCGTACAGCGGGTGGTTTTCAACGAAATCACCAAATCGGCGATTCTGGAGGCGATGAAGCACCCGCGCGAGATAGATGCGCCGCTGGTGGAGGCTTATCTGGCGCGCCGGGCGCTGGATTATCTGGTCGGGTTCAGCCTGTCGCCGGTGTTATGGCGCAAGCTGCCGGGGGCGCGTTCCGCAGGACGGGTGCAATCCGTGGCGCTGCGCCTGATCTGTGACCGCGAGCTGGAAATCGAGGCCTTCACCGCACGGGAATATTGGACCATTGAGGCCGATTTTGTGCTTAAAGACGGCCAGTCCCTGACCGCGCGCCTGACCCGGCTGGACGGGGGAAAGGTCGAGAAATTCACTATCGCCACGTCAGCCGCGGCAGAGGCGGCGCGCGCCCGCATCCTGACGCGCGGCTATGGTATAAAGAGTGTTGAAAGCAAACCGGCCAAACGCAATCCGCCGCCGCCTTTTATTACCTCCACCCTGCAACAGGAGGCCGCCCGTAAACTCGGCTTCAGCAGCGCCCGCACCATGCAAGTCGCGCAGCGCCTCTATGAAGGCATGGATATTGATGGCGAAACCACCGGCCTGATCACCTATATGCGAACCGATGGAGTCACCATGGCGCAGGAGGCCGTCGCAGGGGCGCGCCGCATGATCGCCCAGGAATATGGCAGGGAATATGTGCCCAACGCGCCGCGCGTCTATACGGCCAAGGCCAAGAACGCCCAGGAAGGGCATGAGGCCATCCGTCCCACGGACATGTCGCGCCTGCCGGGTAGCCTTGGCAGAATTCTCGATCGCGACCAGTTACGATTATATGAATTGATCTGGAAACGGGCCGCCGCCAGCCAGATGGAAAGTGCGGCGCTGGAACGCACCACGATCGAGATTGAATCCGGCGACGGGCTTGCCGGGTTCCGCGCCACGGGTTCCGTGCTGTTGTTTGACGGGTTTCTGCGTCTCTATCAGGAAGGGCTTGACGACGAAACCGAGGATGAGGAGGGTGGCCGTCTGCCCAAGGTGTCGGCGAAAGATGCGCTGTCTCTGAAGGCGGTGCGTCCCGAACAGCATTTCACCGAACCGCCGCCGCGCTATTCCGAAGCCAGCCTGGTCAAGAAGATGGAAGAGCTGGGCATTGGCCGCCCTTCGACCTATGCCAGCGTGCTGTCGGTGCTGCGCGACCGTGAATATGTGTCCATGGACAAGAACCGCTTTATCCCTTCAGACAAGGGGCGGCTGGTGACGGCATTTCTGGAAAGTTTCTTCGGCCGTTATGTGGAATATGATTTCACCGCCGATCTGGAAGAGCAGCTGGACGATGTTTCGGCGGGCAAGATCAACTGGAAACAGGTGCTGCGCGATTTCTGGAAAGACTTTAATATTTCGATCGAAGGCATGTCCGATCTGCGTGTCACGCAGGTTCTGGACGCGCTGAATGACGTGCTGGCCCCGCATGTATTTCCGCCCCGCACAGATGGCGTTGCGGCGCGGCAATGCCCGGCCTGCGCGGCGGGGCAGCTAAGCCTCAAGGTTGGAAAGTTCGGCGC
>SHWM01000092.1 GCA_009693835.1 Alphaproteobacteria bacterium | reverse complement strand
ACCGGGCTTCTGGCCGCCAACAAGCGGATCGTCAATCTGGGGCTGGAACTGATGGGGGCGCGCACCCTGCAACGGCTGGCCTGTGAAAATGATGCGCGCGGCCATCTGGCGCCCGCTGCCGATGGCTATCGCCGCTCGGTCAAGGAAAATGGGCTGAAGGAAACCCTGCGCGCCCGCGACGGCAAGTTTGGCGATGGCCGCGCCCGGGTGCATGGGCCGGAAATCCGCGATGCGGCGGGCCGCCTCAAGGGGTAGGCGCATTTATCCTGCAGGCGTGGCTTTGCGCCAACTGCGCCCGGTTAACGGGGTTTAACCGGGCGCAACGCGCGCGCAGCCCGCTAGCGGAGTTTATGGATTTGACATTCGCCTCCTGAGCATGCGGCAGAGGGGGTGCGAATGTCAAATCCACTCCACTGGCACTTGAAAATTAAACGCGCTATAAGGAAGCTAGTAATAAATAGGTATGCCGGATGCAGATTGAGATAGAAGTACAGGGAAATACCCAAATTCTCAAACCCATAGGGCGGATCGACCAGAACACCGCTCCGGCGTTTCAGGAGCGGCTACTGGCGGCGCTGGAAAATGGGCCCGATAACGCTGTCGCCCTGGACATGTCGGGGGTGGATTTCCTGTCCAGTATTGGCCTGCGCACGCTGATGATCGCCCATAAGAACTGTCAGGCGAATGGCACAAGGCTGGTGCTGTTCGCACTGACGCCGGTTGTGCGCGAAGTCTTCTCTATCAGCCGGTTTGACACGGTGCTGCGGTGTTTTGATGAACGCGGCCCGGCGCTTGCCGGTCTCTCTGTGTAGGAGACGGCCATGCGGGTGAAAATTTGGGGATGCCGCGGCTCACTGCCGGTGGCCATGTCCACCACCCGGGTGCGTGACAAGTTGCAGATGGCGCTAAAGACGGCCAATGGCCGCTCGTTTGCGACCGATGCCGACCGGGAGAAATTTATTACGGAGGAACTGCCCTGGGCGGCGACGCATACATTTGGCGGCAATACTTCCTGTGTGCAGATCGACACCGGCGGCCCGGAATACATTATTTGCGATATGGGCAGCGGCCTGCGCGAATTCGGGGCGTCGATGATGCTGGCCCACGGTCCGGCCAAACCGCAGATCTACAATTTTTTCATGTCGCATCTGCACTGGGACCACATAATGGGTTTCCCGTTTTTTCCTCCCGCCTATATTCCAGGAAATAAAGTCCGCATTCATTCCTGCCATCCCGATCCGCGCGCCGCCTTTTTGCGGCAACAATCCGCGCCCTGTTTTCCGGTAAATTTTGAAACCCTCGGCGCCACGATTGAGTTCGTGCCTATGCGGCCCGATGACCCTGTCACTGTGGCGGGGGCGACCGTGCGGGCGCTGCTGCAAAATCATGAGGGAGACAGTTACGGCTACCGCTTTAAGAAAGACGGCAAGTCGGTAGTGTATTCAACGGATTCTGAACACAAGCCGGAAGATGATGCAACAAGGGAACGCTTTATCGACTTTTTCCGTAACGCGGGACTGGTGATATTTGATGCGCAATATTCACTGGCCGAGACCGTTTCCCTGAAAGAAGACTGGGGCCATTCGTCCAATATATCGGCAGTGGAGCTGTGCCACCACAGCCGCACAGAGCATCTGTTGCTGTATCATCACGAACCGGCCTTTGATGATAATATGCTGTACCGCATCTGGCAGGAAACCATCCGCTATGAAGAACTGATGCGTGATGGCGGCGCGCCGGTCCTGCATGTCAGTTCCGCCTATGATGGTCTGGAGATAGTTCTCTGAACCTCGCGCCTGTTTTGGGGCTGCTTCTGCATCTGCGCCGGCAGGGACGTTCTTTTAGGCTGGCGCTATCACTTATGCTGGCGCTGTTCAGCTATTTCGCGTCGCGCACAGATACTGGGCCCGTCACAAGTGCCCGGCATTTTGTATTTGATACCTATCAGCAGCTTTTGCCGCGCCCCCGCCTGTCTGCGCCGGTGACGATTGTTGCCGTGGATGAGACCAGCCTCGCGGCACTGGGCCAGTGGCCCTGGCCCCGCGACAAGATCGCCAGCCTGCTGCAGGCCATCAACCATCACACCCCTGCAGCGATTGGCGTCGACATTCTGTTTGCCGAACCTGACAGGCTTTCTGCAAATCGCATTGCCGATGGGGCGGGCGGCGTCCCCCCGGCCGTGCGTGACTGGCTGGCCGCGCGTCCGTCCAACGACACCCTGCTCGCCAGAGCGCTTAAAGATATGCCGCTGGTGCTGGGCGTTGCCGGGATGGAATCGGCCTCCCTCGCCGGGCCTCTGACACCTGTCATACTGCAAGGCGAACCGGCCGTGCCGCGCCTGCGCCCCTATGCAGGACTGATGCGAAGCTTGCCTGAAATTGACGCCGCCGCCATGGGGCATGGCCTGCTGAGCGCCGATCCGGACCTGGACGGAATTGTGCGCCGCACACAGCTGCTGGCGCGTCACCGCGATACGCCCATACCCGCGCTGGAGATGGAGATGCTGCGCCTGGCCGTGGGCGCCAACTGGATCAGCCTGCTGGGCGGCGCCGAAGGCGCGCAAAGCGTCTGCGTGGGTGAACTGAACCTGCCGGTGCAACCCAATGGGACGATCTGGATTCACTACGGCCCGCATGACCCGGCGCGTTTTGTTTCCGCGTCCGCGGTGCTCGATGGCAGCGCCAATCCTGAAATGCTGAAAAGCAAACTGGTGCTGGTGGGGGTCACCGGGCTGGGCCTGATTGATCAGCCCGCAACTTGGACAGCAGAAATCCCGGTGTGAGCAAGGCAGCGCCCATCTCAATCGGCGCAAATGGTTTGCAGTAGGCCTCCAATTCTGGACCGGCTTCGGTGTGGATAGCGCCAGCAACTCCAGACCCGAGCCGCAAGTTTGCATTTGCGCTGTTTACGATCGCTTCAGCATCTGGCTGCCTAACAATATTGCCGTAAACAATTTCTATTTTCATACTCGTACATTTTTTGGAACTTGATGATCAAATAGAAACCGCGTATGCGTGAGTGAACCATGACCTCCGTCGACCTTCCTCGATTAATTCTTTTATTTTCAGTACTTCATTTTGGATTGTCAGCGCGTGCATTTCCATTCGCTCAATTCTCTGATACGCCCTTAATATTGCCAAAATTAGAGCCGAGGAAATATATGACGTACAGACAACTGATACGGTCGCCAAAAAATTTATACTATCAAATAGCCAAAGCACTATCCAAAGTATTGCTGATAGAAATAATGCATTTACAAAAAATATAATAAGCCATACGAATAAAAATACTCGTTCAAATTTCTTTTTGTGCTTAATTATTTCGTAAAGCTCTTGTTGAACATCTTCATGGTCGTCATTTTTATTGTAATATCTCATGTTTTTTTCCATGAAGGGAACGTTTCAAACACAACATCCCAATTAATGCCTTCAATATTCTCAGGCCCAACAGTTTTTGCTGCTTGAGGAAACTGTAGGGGCTTTCGTGTGCATAAATCATCTACTTGCACTCTTCGAGACTTATCCCCAACTAATCGATAGCCATCCCAAATTGGGAGCGATCTTTGACTTGTGCTTGCTGGTATATCATAGACAAGGGCCTCCTCTAACCAAGTTGCGCGAGGACAGTCAATGCTCGGAAAGTAAAAGTCAACACAGTCATCTTTTTCGTACCAAGTCAATCCAAGACGGTCTGTCCACATTACAAGGTCAACATTCTCGAACGGGACCATGCGTTCTAAGCCGATTAGATACTGGTCTTGAACTCCGCCCAGCTTCATGTTGTCTATGTACTCCACAACCTCAGCGTCATTTCGTTCGAACGCGCACGCTCTCGCCTCTTCAAGCCGATATTTTCTGAAAACCACATAGTTCATCTCTAGGCCAATTGGCATCTCGTTCTTTTTTCCAGTAGGTTAATGGAGTGGCGCTCAAAGTTTCGGTTAAGTTGGATTGCAACTCTCTTAGAGTGGAAATTTTCAATCCATTTAATCCTTGCTGACTCGCCTGTTGCCGCCGACGTGAAATTGACCACGCCTACCGATGTTGACTGGCCAGGGGCAGTTAGGTTGGTGGCAAAAGCTAAAAATATTAAACTTAGGATTTGCTAGCACGTACCTTCGGCGTTGTTGTGCGGCTGCGGCTTTCTTCGGAAAAGGTAGAGTTAAGAACCCTAAGAGGCACGGCGCCAACACCAAACGCTTTCTCAATCAACAATTCAGTACCAGATGCCTTCATTGTTGCCTGTAACCTGCTGAAGTCTGTGCCCCAGCGCTGCTCAGCCGGAATGTCGCCCGCAGTATTCCGGTCAGATTCAAATGCAACAGTTCTAACCTGAATGCGCTCCATACCTGGAGTCGATACCAGCTCGACTCCATAGTCAGCATCAACTGGATTGCGCATAACAATACTACCGTTACTCGGCGTTGCGGTCGACAGCTCTTCGTGTACCTCGTAACCCAACTCCGCCAAGCCCGCCAAAATGACCTGTCTACGATGAGCAGCTGCGCGAGTAGCCTTTAGAGCTGAAAAATCTTTTTCGGTCTGCTCGATAACGGCGTGAAGTTCTAGAGAGTTTCCAAGGGAAGCTGCCGCGACCAACCGTTGCTTCAGGATATCTCCATCAGGGTCCGCGGGAATCTCAGCGACCAGCATTTGCGCGCTGCGGTGAAGTGAAGCAAGAGCAACCGCGGCTTCTTTTGCTTGCTTGATACCGATAACAAGCCCGTCTAAGCGCATTTGGCGACGGGCTTCCTCGGCGATACCACGCGCCTCCACAAGCTGCGCATGCAGTTCATTTGCTTGTTCAGCTCCACCCAGCAAATCCAACTCAGCCAAATGCGCTTAGACACGCTTGTGCTGTAATCTGCGCGGCCAGCGCTATTGGAAACTTAAAAACACCGATGCCGATTGCGGGCATTGCCACGCTACGAATATTATTCTCGCCGACAGCCCTAAGCATCGACTCAATCGCCTGCCGCATTTTTTGCTCGGGTTCATCGTCGTTGAGGTAATGCGCACAGCGAACATGAATTACCCACTTGACCGCTGGTTTCGCGTATGGCAGGCGTGGAGATACGCGCCCAGATTCTGGAGGCCATTTTTGACAATAATCTGTTGCGCAGGCCGGGATGGGCGGGCTGGGCCGAGGCGGGACTGACTTTTCTGTTTTGCGGATTTCTGAGCCTGACCATTCCCGTCATCCGGCCGCGCTGGACGCCCGCGATATGGCTAGCTGGCAGCGGCATTCAGGCGGGGGCGGGTTTTGCAGCGTTTGCCTTCCAGGGCTGGCTGATCGATATCGCCACGCCCTGGCTTTCCAGCAGCCTTCTGTTCCTGCTCCTGCTGGCGGCCACGCTTGCCGAGGCGGATCAGCAGCGGCGGCTCTATAAGCGCGATCTGGAAATCCAGCGCGAAAAAGAAGCCAAATTCGCGGGCGAACTGGAAGCCGCACGGCGCATCCAGATGGGCATCCTGCCTGACGCCCGCAAGATCCGCGACCCAGCGGGCCGCATTGATGTGGCGGCCTTCCTGGAACCCGCGCGCGAGGTCGGCGGCGATCTGTATGATCTATTCCTGATTGACGACGGCAAACGGCTGTTCGTCATGATCGGCGATGTGGCCGGCAAGGGCATCCCCGCCAGCCTGTTCATGGCGCTTGGAAAATCCCTCTATAAGAGCGCCGTGCTGCGCACCCCTGACAATATCGCATCGGTGATGAGCGAGGCCAATGCTGAAATTGCCCGGGATAATCCGGAACAGATGTTCATCACCGCCTTTGCCGGAATCCTGGACATTGAAAGCGGATTACTAAACGCCTGCAATGCAGGGCATGAATCCCCGCTGATCAAGGCGCCGGGCGAAAGAACGTATGACTGGCGCGGCGCGGGCGGCCCGCCAATGTGTGTGCTGGACGATTTTGATTTTTCCGGCGACGCGCTGCAACTGGCGCCGGGCAGCCTGTTTGTGCTGGTCACCGACGGGGTGACCGAGGCCATGGACGGGCATGGCAATCTGTATGGTCAGAGCAGGCTGATCGCCCTGCTCGACGGTCTGCCCGACGGCATGACCGCCGACGCCATAGTCAAGGCGATCCATGCTGATGTGAAAGCCCATGCGCGCGGCGCGGAACCATGGGATTACATTGCCGTTCTGGTTCTGGTGTGGCGCGGTCCGTGACACCGGGCTGGGCTGGGCCATAGGTGGTTGCGCGTCACTTTGTCACGGCTGCACCGCGGCTATGTTCAAGCGTCGTGAAATATGCTCTATGCTGCTTCCACTTCACATTCTTCATTTGGCAAGGAATATTGCATGCGGCCATCCGGACGCGCCCCCATTGAAATGCGCAAGGTCAGTTTTGAACCCGGCTTTTCCCGGCAGGCGGAAGGCTCGTGCCTTGTGCGCTTTGGCGACACCCATGTGCTGTGCACGGCCACGCTGGAGCAGAGCGTGCCGCCATTTCTGCGCGGCGGCGGTCGCGGCTGGGTAACGGCGGAATATGGCATGCTGCCGCGCTCCACCAATGAGCGCATGCGCCGCGAGGCGGCAACGGGCAAACAGGGCGGGCGGACTCAGGAAATTCAGCGCCTAATCGGGCGCGCCCTGCGCGGCGTCGTGCAGTTTGAAGCCATGGGGGAACGCCAGATCGTGATTGACTGTGATGTCCTTCAGGCCGACGGGGGCACCCGCACCGCCTCCATCACAGGCGGCTATATTGCGCTGGTTCAATGTTTTCTGTGGATGCAGAAAGCCGGCATGATCAAAACCATGCCGCTGCTGGATTCTGTCGCCGCCGTTTCCTGCGGCATCTATAAGGGCACGCCGCTACTGGATCTGGATTATCCCGAGGACAGCGAAGCCGAAGTGGACGCAAATTTCGTCATCACGGGCACAGGTGGCATTATTGAGATTCAGGGCACGGCGGAACAGAAACCCTTTTCCGAAGCTGATTTTTCGGCCCTGCTGGCCCTGGCGAAAAAGGGCGTCGCCGATTTAACGGCCATGCAACAGTCCGTGATCGCGGCGCTATAGATGCGCCGTTCGGCCCGTCATGAAAAGCGGCTGGTGCTGGCCAGTCACAATACAGGAAAGTTGCGCGAAATCGCCGATCTGTTACGCCCGTTCCATATCGAAGTCGTGAATGCGGGCGCGCTCGGCCTGCCCGAGCCGGAGGAAACCGGCATGAGCTTTGTTGAAAATGCCGAACTGAAGGCGCGCGCCGCCGCCGCCGCCAGCGGCCTGCTGGCGTTAAGCGATGATTCCGGCCTGTGCGTGGTGGCGCTGCATGATCAGCCGGGCATCTATTCCGCGCGCTGGGCGGGACCAGACAAGAATTTTTCGGTGGCCATGCAACGCGTGGAAGAAGAACTGAACAAATGCAACAGCACGGACCGGCGCGCTCATTTTGTCTGCGCCCTGTCGCTGTGCTGGCCCGATGGGCATTGCGAGACATTTCAGGGAGAGGTGCATGGGCAACTGGTGTTTCCCCCGCGCGGCAGCAAGGGATTTGGCTATGACCCGATCTTTCTGGCGGATGGATATGATATTACCTTTGGTGAAATGGACTCGGACGCCAAACACGCCATCAGTCACCGCGCCCACGCCTTCAGGCAGATGATCGATGCCTGTTTCACCCACTAAGCAACCCGATCCGGGGTTTGCCGTCTATGTGCACTGGCCATTCTGCCTGTCGAAATGCCCCTATTGCGATTTCAACAGCCATGTCCGCGAAAGCGTGGACCAGGCGCAATGGCGCGCCGCGCTGCTGGCCGAAATTGACGTCACAGCCAATGAAATCGGAGACCGCCGGGTACGGAGCATATTTTTTGGGGGCGGCACGCCCTCGCTGATGCCGCCTGCGACGGTGGCCGCGATCATCAACCGGATTGCTGCACGATGGACACTAGAGGCGGACGCCGAAATCTCGCTGGAAGCCAACCCCACGAGTGTCGAGGCGGAAAAGCTGTCTGGCTTCGCGGCGGCAGGTGTCAACCGCGTCTCGCTGGGCGTGCAGTCGATGAACGATGCGGACCTTAAATTTCTTGGGCGCGGGCATAGCGCGGACGAGGCGCGCACCGCCGTTCATGTGGCGCGAAAAATTTTTCCACGCATGTCGTTCGATCTGATCTATGCCCGCCCCAACCAGACCCCTGCGGAGTGGGAGACAGAATTGCGCGCCGCGATCGCCATGGCCGCCGATCATCTGTCGCTGTATCAGCTTACGATCGAACCCGGAACCGGGTTTGAGGGGGCCGTCAAGCGCGGCCAGTTCACGCCGATGCAGGCAGACCTGGCGGCCGATCTTTATGAGCTGACACAGGAAATATGCGGCGCGCACGGCCTGCCATCTTATGAAATTTCCAATCACGCGCGGCCGGGGGCGGAATCGCGGCACAATCTGGTGTATTGGCGCTATGGCGAATATGCGGGCATTGGCCCCGGCGCGCATGGCCGCCTGCACCGGGATGGCAAGGTGTATGCGACAGCGAATTTCCGAAAGCCCGAGCGGTGGCTGGAGGCGGGCCGCGAAACCTTTGAAACGCTGGGCGCGCACGAACAATCGGTGGAGATGCTGATGATGGGGCTGCGCCTGCGCGACGGCGTATCGCTCGCCCGTTATCAATCTCTGGCGCAAGCGCCGCTGCCCGCCGCCAGAATCGTCGAACTGTGTGAGGATGGATTGCTGTTGCGCGAAGGCGGCGTCATAAAAACCACGGGCCGGGGCCGTTTACTGCTGGATGGCGTGCTGGCGCGGCTGCTGGCCTAATCTTGCGCGGCTATTTATTTCTCGGCATCGCGTTGAACGGAATGTCCTTGTCGATGCGCACATCGCCCGGCAGGCCCAGCACCTGTTCGGCGATGATGTTGCGCAATATATCATCCGCGCCGCCCGCCAGCCGCATGCCGGGCGATGATATCCAGTCTGCCTGAAAATCCGTTTGCTGCGACGACAGCCCGGGTTCGTGCATGATGCCACCCGCATCCATCAGTTCCATGGCGAATGCAGATAAATCCTGACCCAGCGCCGCATTGACCACCTTGGCCACCGAATTTTCCGGTCCCGGCACCCCGCCACGGCTGAGCGCCGTCAGGCTGCGGTAATGAATATATTTCAGGCCTTGCTCCTGCACATGCCAGTCGGCGATTTTTTCGCGGATGGCGGCGTTATGCAGCGCCGGGGCATCGCCTGCCATGGCGCCGCGCGCCAGCGCGATCAACTCGCCCGCGCCCGCGATTCCGGCGATGTGACCCGTCACCACGCGCTCATTCATCAGCACCGTGAGGGCCGCTTTCCAGCCATCGCCCTCCTGGCCCACCATCCCGTTGCCGGGTATGCGGACATTCTCTAAAAACACTTCGTTAAAACCACTAGAGCGGGATGATTTTATATTGAATCGAATAGGGATTCCCAAATCACTTGGTTTGTGATTCAAGATACTGGCTGGACAGGAGGCCCGTATTGATGGCGAAACCTTATTCTATTGATCTTCGTGAGCGAGTTGTTGCCGCGGTTGAGC
>SHWM01000014.1 GCA_009693835.1 Alphaproteobacteria bacterium | reverse complement strand
GTTCAAAATCAAACCTGCGGATTTTGTCGCGTTGTGGTTCGCTGGCGCCGTTGGTGACCAGCGCCAGCCGGACTCCGGCGGCCCGCAATCTGTCCAATAGTTCGTGCGCATGGGGAAACAGCGCCATTTCACGTTCGCGCAGCAGATGCAGGGCGTCGCCGATACGGTGCGCCAGCGCATCGTCCGCGATGCCGACCCGCCGCAGGCCGATACCCGTGATTTCCCGCCGGGTGCGCGTCAGATCCAGACGCGCCCTTTTATGACGCGAAACATCCAACCAGAATTCCTGTGCGGCTGCGTAAAGCGCATCCGCCGTCGCGTCCAGATCGGCGTGTTCCAGTTCGGCGGGAAATTCATCGAGCGTCCGGCGCCAGACATCGCGCGGATGTCCCCTGAAGGAGGAAATCAGCGTATCATCCATGTCGAAGAGAATGGCGTGCGGCAGCATGTCCCGGCTTTCCTGATGTCTCTGGGTGATTAGATAAGATAAATCCGGGGCATTGGCTATCCTTGTTATGGATGGGGTGGGACACATAAAGCCGGAATTGGCGGTCATCTGTGCAAGGCCGGTGTGCAAGGCCGGGCGCGCCAGTTACTCTATCTGATCCGGGCGTATGCGTGATCGAAGCCTTGTCACAGTGTTTGCTTTGCGCGACCATGATGAGTGGGAAAGAAAGACAAGCGGGGGGTGCATGACAGCGCTGACAGGTTTTACTGAACGCAGTTTCATCCATGACGGCAAAAACCGTCCCGTCTTCTGGCGGGGTACAGGGCCGGGTGTGGTGATCATGCACGAAATTCCGGGCATCACGCCGCAGGTCATCCGTTTTGCAGAGTTTGTGTCGGAGGCCGGTTTCACCGCCGTGATGCCCCAGATGTTCGGCGAGCCGGGCCGGGCCATCAGCGCGGGGTACATCGCGAAAGAGTTTGCGCGCGCCTGCATCAGCCACGAATTTTCAGTTCTTGCCGCGCATAAATCCAGCCCGATTTCGGATTGGCTGCGCGCCCTGTGCCGCAGTGTGCATACCGAACTGGGCGGGCGAGGGGTGGGCGCCATCGGCATGTGCCTGACCGGCAATTTCGCGCTGAGCCTGATGATGGAACCCTGTATGATGGCGCCCGTGCTGAGCCAGCCTTCCCTGCCGCTTCCCTTGGGGAAGGCGCGCGCGGCGGGGTTGCATATCAGTCCTGATGAACTCAGTAATCTCAAACGCCGGACAGCGCAGGGGGATAAAGTGCTGGGGCTGCGTTTCAGCAAGGACCCGGCCTGCCCGCAGGCCAGGTTCGAGACCTTGCAGCGTGAACTGGGGAATGGCTTCGAGGCGATTGAGATCGACAGTAAATATGGAAATCCGGCGGGAAACTGGATACCGCATAGCGTGGTGACGACCGATCTGGTGGACGAAGACAGGCATCCGACAAGGCTTGCTTTGGACCGGGTTATCGGTTTTTTCAATGAACGGCTTAAATAAACAAAACGACAAAAAGGGAGCAGGAACAATGCGGGACGTAGCAGGTAAGGTGGCGTTTATTACGGGAGCCGCAAGCGGCATGGGCCTCGGCATGGCCAGGGCTTTCAGCGAGGCGGGCATGAAGGTGATGATGGCCGACATTGACGCCAAACGGCTGCCGGCGGCGGTTGCGGAGCTGAAGTCCAGGGGCGCTGATGTCGAGGCGCATCTGTGCGACATCACGGTGGAAGATCAGGTGTTTGCCGCTGCCGCCGCGACGGTGAAGCGTTTCGGCAAGGTAAATGTTCTTTGCAACAATGCGGGCGTCAGCGTGGGCGGCCTCAGCGAAGAGCTCTCACAAAAAGACTGGGACTGGGTGATCGCCGTCAATCAGACGGCTGTCGTATATGCCCTGCGGGCGTTTTTGCCGCTGATCAAGGCCAATGCCGAAACCGGCCATGTCATGAGCACGTCCTCCATGGCGGGGCTGGTCAATGCCGGGCCTGGCTGGGGCGCCTATAACGCCAGCAAGCATGCGGTCGTGGGCATGATGGAGGTTCTGTACAGCGAATTGAAAGATACGCCCATCGGCGTGTCGGTGCTGTGCCCCGGCGCTGTCAGCACGAATATACTGGAGGCCGCCAAACATCGGCCGGGTCATTTTGGCAGCGGGGACGGCCGCCCGATCTCGCTTAATCCGATTGACGAAACCCTGGCCAAAGGGCTTGATCCCGATGTGGTGGGCGATCTGGTGCTGGACGCAATTCAGGAAAACCAGTTCTATATCTTCACCGACCCTGGAATGGAAAAGCAGATCGACAGGCTGTTCGACCGTCTGAAGCTGGGCTTCGCCTGGGCCAGGAATAACGATCATCTGAAAGCCGCCAAACAGGCGGGCCTGGTCTGGAAGGCCAAATAGACTGATGAAATCTATTGCGCGGGCGGGATCATCCGGCTGCGCAACAGCTCGGCAAACCAGTCGCGAAACTGTTCCATGGTTTTCACTTCGTCCGTAATCCCGGCGGCCTGGCGGACGACCGGCCCGAACAGGCCGTCGCCGAACGCGGTGACGGCGCCGAGCATGACGACGAATAATGTGTCCTCGCGCGACGGCACGGGCAGACCGCGCAGCCGGAATTCCTCTGCACGCTTGGGGTGGATAAGGTCGGTAAGATCCCTCAGCATTCCCCGATCCGGCGTCTGACTGATCGCGCCGCTCAATATCATCCATCCGGTCAGACGGGCATGTCCCCTTTTGCTTAAAATTTCAAATACGCGGGCCATGATTTGATGAATGTCCGCATCACGGGCGCTGGGGCCGGAAAAGGCGGCAAACAGGTCCTGCCGCAATTGTTCACGCGTCCGCTCGGTCAGCGCCAACACCAGCCCCTCCCGGCTCTCAAAATGGTGCAGGATGGTCGGGTGTGAAATGCCAACGTCACTGGCAATATCCTGTAACCGGATGCCTTCGGGGCCAAGATCCGCGAGCCGCCGTTCGGCCGCATCCAGTATGACGCGCCGCGCCTCCTCGGCCGTCCGGCGTGTGCGTTTAATTTTTTCTTCCACTCATCCGCCCGATTATCTTGTCCAATGCCCGCCTGCGCCAATGTACAGGGTGTCTAAGCTCCTAATCATACACTCATTTTTTATGGATAATGAGTCCTGAACTTTTTTGGGATTGAAATCAGAAATATGTTGACTATCTACAATTTTGATAGTAGTGTGTCTAGCAAGTTATTCGCAAACCCGCTCTGGTGCAGATTCATCGAGCCACGATCCAAAGAAGGAGAACAGATCATGCAAGGCCAGACACAGCAATCCGCCAACGCACCGCGTATTCAGCCATTGGTGGCCCTGCGCGCGCTGCGGGCCATTTTCAGGGACAAGGAAGACACCGGTCAGGTTTTCAGGATTGTAAACGCGCTGACTGGTAAATCACTTATCAAGCGCCTTGACCGGTTTCGCAACGTACCGGTGGGCCGACAGATTCTGGCGGAAAACCGTCAACTGCTTTCGACCCTGAGTGACCGTAAATATCTTGCCTCCCTGCCCGAGGGCAGCTATGGCCGCGCCTATCTGAAATTTCTCGAAACCGAAGGACTTTCGGCGGAAGGGCTGATTGAGGCCAGCAAGGAGGCCCCGCGCACCCAGCAGCAGGCCGATTATGAGCTGTTCACCTCACGGCTGCGGGATAGCCATGATCTGCAGCATGTACTGACGGGCTATGGCAGGAACACTCTGGGCGAACTCAGTGTTCTGGCTTTTTCATACGCCCATACGCGCAATCCTGGCATCGGCTTTCTGGTGATCACCGGCATGTTTAAATTCCGCAAAGAAATGCCAAAAGGCATTCCGGTGTTCCGCGCCGTATGGGAGGCTTACCGGAATGGCGTGAAGTCGGCCTGGCTTCCGGCAGCGGACTGGGAGGCGTTGTTAAAGCTTCCCATGGCTGAAGCACGCCGTGTACTGAACATTGCAGAACCCGTCATCTACAAGGGGGTGGAGCCGCGCATGAAAGAGGCAGAGGCAGAATATCAGCGGATGCGCGCCGGCCACTCGCCCCAGCCGGCCTAAAGCTTGTAAATCAGTCTTCTCTGCTAACACGCACCATTGCGACGAAAGCCTCTGTACATTACCATGTGATGCACGTCTCGGAGTAAGTGGGGCAAAGCCATGACCGTTAACCCAGCAGAACACAAAGAACCTGGTGATCTCCCGCCTCTTTCCGGGAAGGAATTCGCTGTTAAGGCCAAGGTGCGCTTTGCTGATCTTTCCCCTGGCCTACAAATGATCCTGATCGTTCTGCTGGTCTGCATGATAGTAAGCTTGAATGTAATTTATATCAGGACGTTAATGGAAAACGGCATAGTAATGTCAGGGCTTATGCTCATCTCGGGCGCAATGGCATCAGCGGCTTTTTTTCTCGCTTATCGTTCCGCGCAGCGGGCTAAAGAACGCGAAAAAATGCACGCGCAAGCGAATGATTTGCTGTCCTCACTTCAAAATTTGAAGTCGAGAATATCGGGCCAATAGATGAATTAGGGCGGACACACTCTTATGCCGCCTGATGATGCTGAAGCCGCCAGATTTGCAATCCTGTTGGGCCGCCTGAACAGGCTGGACCGGTTAAGTCCTGCTGACATGGATGAAGTGGATAGACTCATTGCACGCATCACCCGGGTTATGCATTCCCTGAGCCCGCCCAAAGAGGCGCGCAATCGGACAATCAGATTACTTGGCGACGGCGGGCTCATGGCTTTGGGTCTTTTAGGTCCCATCACGGGAGGTGTTACTTTTGCCATCGCGGCGGCCGGCCTGATTGATTTTCTTAATTTGCTGCGCCGGGATAGTGATATTAATAACCTGGATAGTTCTGCCAGAAATGAGCTGCAATTGCTTATCCAGGAAATTAAGCGGCTTGAGGTGGCCAACCGGGAAGGCCCCTAAAATCCGAACATGTGGTCCAGGCTGAAGCAGGTTTCCCCCTGCATCAGCCCGTGAAAGCCGAACAGGCGGCAGGTCGTATCACGCACAATGACATAGGCGTTGGCGCCTGCGGCCTTGCGTTCGCCCGCATCAAACATTTCCGAATAGCGCCAGAACAGGCTGCCGCTGCACGCGATCGCCACGTCTTTCTGCGCCACCAGCCGTCCCTCGCCGTCATGCAATAGAATCTGCGTGCTGGAAAATGTGTGCCAGGGCAGCGAGGCCGGATAGATCAAATGGCACAGCGCATCTGTCTCCATTCCTAAATTCTGCCCCAATCTCAAAAAAAGCCGCGTGGACAAACCAGGCGGCGTATTGGTGTAGGATTGCGGCTCGTCCCGGTAGATGACCGGCACATTGTAGATGTGCGCGCCAAAGATGGTTTCCGCCGCATGGCCGCTGGACCGCAGGACGAACTTGCCCAGCACATGCAACCAGCCATCCGCCTCACCGCCTTCGCGAAAGTCATACAGAAACTCCACATGCCCGAAACCGGACGCCAGTTTTGCGCCCGACTGTTTCAGCCATGTGTCGATATCCAGCGGCGCGCTGTCCTGGCGGCGCAGCCGCCCCATAAAATGCTCCGCCACCTTTTCGCCGGTGGCGTCATATAATTCCGCCCGCAGCGGCAGATCGTTCTGGCGCGTCGCCATCGGCGTGGGCAGCATTACCGTGGCAAACTGGTTCAGCGGCGGTAGGGGCATCGGCATCAGATAGCCCTTGCCGACGCTCGCTGAAAGGCGGGGGATTTCGGGGTCGGCCTGCAAATCCGTGCGTTCGACATTTGCATGTGCAATGCGCCGCCGCCCGTTGCCACCAAGCGTTTCATATCGCGGCCGCACGAAATATTTACCGGCGTCAATCTCAATCTGGTCCGGCCACTGCGCCTCGGGCAGTAATTCTGAGACATCCAGCGGAAAAGTGGCGAAGGGGGGTATCTCTACCTGCAACCTGTTAAATGCCGCTCCGCCCATCAGCCCAAGACCGATCGCGCCCGCAGGTATCGGCGTTGGATGGCTGTTCTGGATATGCAGGATGACCTGTTCTCCGGATTGCGGCGCAGGCATGCCCGCATAAAAATCGGCGGGCCAGGCATTGGCGTCATGGTTGCAGGAAAGCGCCCTCCCTCCCTCGCCATATATATCCAGCGCATATTTCACAATATCGTGCCCCGCCACGCGCACGGCATGGATGAACAGCGACCCGCAGAAATCGTTGAGATGGAATTGGGATCGCACCTCGCGACTGTCGATGCGGATCAGGGCGCCAGGCTGCGGCAAGGTCTCGCGCCATTCCGCCAGAACATTTCCCTGTGCATCGAACAGGCACAGCCACAACCCCGGATCAGGCGCCCCATGCAGGCCCCAGTAATTAGCGGTGGTAAGGGTGGTGTGCAGGCCGCCACCGCTTTCGCCGCCCGCAATATCGCGAAACAGGGCAAAATTGGTGGCGAAATTCAGCGGGTCCGTATAATTGCGCGGGTTGGTCAGCATGTCCGCATCGATGCGCATCTCGTCCAGGGTGCGCACGCTCAGTCCGGGGGGTAACAGCGGCTGTAATTGGCCGGTTTCGCGCGCCGCATCAAAGGACAGCACCAGCAGCGTTTTGGCCCTGGATTGTGGAAGGGCGGTCACCAGACGGGCTGTGTGTCCTAGAATATCCGTACCCTGATCTTCAACCCGCTGCACATAGATGGCTTCAATCTCACAGCGTGAAATTCCAAACAGTGCGTCAAACGCCGCCGCCGCGCCGCGCGGATCGTATATGGCGATGGGGCCATTTTGCAGACAGGCTTCAAACAGGGCCTTTCCCCTGCGCGCCGCCAGCGGATGCCCCAGCGCCTTGAACAGCGAATGCCCGCCTGCATTGTTGCCAGGCCGCCAGCCGCTTTTCAGATCTGCATTGGAGAAGGTTTCTAGATTTAAGGCCATCCCGGTTCACATCGATGTGGCAAGACGTTTGGCGGCGGCCGATAGCCGGTGGCGCCATTCCTCGCGCCATACGACGCCTGAATTGCGCACCCAGTTCATCTGAACTGCGCGCCGTTGTCCTTCAAAAGGTTCATGCCCGTGCCAGCTATGGCTGGAGCGGCGGAATGCCAGCAGGCTGCCCCCGTTAGGCGGCACTTCCGCCGTCACGTCGTTCAGATCGCCCGGCCCGCGCAACAGACGCAGGCGGCCCCCCTCGGCTTCCCATGGCGGATTCAGATACAGCAAAATAGTAATGATCTTGGTTTCACTGTCCGTGTGAATCTTGCCATCGGACTTGCGGCAATAGCCACGGACTGTGAACATGGTTGGGTAGCCCGAAAGATCCATGCCGAATTTTTCCGAGACTGCATTCTGAAATTCCACGCCCTCCAGTTCGCGCAGCAGGGCCGCAAACGATCCGCGAATATTCAGCCGCACGGGCGGATAAGAGCCTGGCCCGGGTACGTCAGGAAAATCCCGGTTGATGTCAGTGAGCGCCGGGGGCGTGATAAAAGCTGGCGTGACAAGATAGTCAAAGGGATCGCGCTGCAACGGTGTTGCCCGTAAAGCTGCTATGTCAAGAACCGGCATGAACCGTCCGTCAGTTGTTTCGAATAATCAGCAAACGTTTAACTGCCCTGGCCACTTTGGCCGTATCATCAATTGTGGGCGGCGTCCATGATTCAAGCGTTTTGGTGTGTCCGGCAATAAAGGGGCGCACTGCTCCCGCGTCGCGCATGGCCCTGTGAAAGGCGTTGAATTTCGCTGAACCGCCCGGTAGATCATAGACATAAACTGGCTTTTGGGTGGCGCACGCCTCGCTGACCATGTTGACGGAATCGCAGGTGACAATCACCGCGTCGGCCAACCCCAGATAACCGAAATAGGGATTTGGCTCGCTCCCGTCCCACAATAGATGCGGGGTCCCGGCAAGCGCTTCGCGCTGTGCTGCAATATTGTCAGCGCCTGTGCGGCGTGAGGGCGTGATGGCAAAGCTGCAGCCAGTGGATTTAGCCAAATCCCGCAAGGCTTCCGAAAACTGCCGCATCACTTTTGCGTCCATCCGGTAGACACCGTTTGCGCCGCCAATCAGAACGGCCACCAATGGCCTCTTTAATTCCGATAGCGCGCTACGAAATGTTTCCGCCGCTTCATCCAGGCGGACCCTCGTTACTCGGTGCAGCGCCCCCAGTGTATTCAGAACATTTGCTCCACTCAGTCGGTCATGAGCGGGGGCCACCACCAGATCAAAGCCAGAGACGGGGAAATGCGGGTTCTGGATCTGCACGGCAATCGTGCGGGCGCTCAGCCGTTTGATCATGGCGCAGACGGCCACGGTGCGCCGCCCGGTGGCGATCAGCACGTCCGGCCATGGCGGCAGCAAGGCATCTGCGCCCGCATCCAGTCCCGCCAGAGGATTGAACCGGATCGCCAGTCGTGGCGGCAGCCATTCCCAGGGGGTGCGCAGCCGTATGCGCTTCACTTCGGGTGTGATGCCTAATGCCTCAGCAAGACCCAGACACTGGTTTTCCATGCCCGCATTGCCATCCGTCACCACCCAGCATCTTGGGGCCGGCGGGCTTATCGCATTAGGATTGTTACGCATGGTTATGATATTGGATTATATTATTTCGCCGGTTCGTAATAATATTATGATTATTAGAAGAAATCCTGAAAAATCCCATAAAATCGTCAAAAGCCCAGGAATTTGATGGCCATGCAACGCGTAAAACTCGATGAAATAGACCGCATGATCCTGCGCGAAATCCAGGCGGATGGCCGCATCACCAATGTGGCGCTGGCCGAACGTGTTGGCATGTCCGCTCCGCCGTGCCTGCGCCGTGTCCGCGCATTGGAGGAGGCCGGGTTCATTCGTGGCTATCATGCCGAACTGGACGCCAGATCGCTGGGCTATGAGATCACCGTATTCGCCATGGTCTCTCTGCGCAGTCAGGCGGAGGCCGATCTCGTGGCCTTTGAACAGAGAGTGGCGGCCTGGCCGATGGTGCGGGAATGTCATATGCTGAACGGGGAAATAGACTTCATTCTGAAATGCGTCGCCCACGATCTTTCGGAATTTCAGCGTTTTCTGACGGCCAATCTGACCTCCGCCCCCAATGTCGCCAGCGTCAGAACCTCGCTGACCATCCGAACCTCTAAACTGGAACCCGGCGTTCCGGTATCGCTATAGATTTAACGCTTCCGCACGGAGGCCACTGCGATAATCCTTCTGGACAGTTCGTGGAATTCATACGGCCCCTGCCATAGCGACGATATGTTCTCGGACACCTCTGCCACCAGCGCGCCCGTGATTCGATCCACATGAATTCCATCCCGTGCCAGCGGCAGCACCACCCTGTGATAACGCCCATAACTGGGGGCCTCTTTTCCGGCGGCACCTTCCAACTTTTTCTCGATCCCGCGCAATTCATGTGTGGCGATGATGGCAATGCGCTTGTTGGCGGCCTCAAACAGATCACGTCCGACCGTAAAATCCTGCCAGTGTTTGGCCATGCCCCCTACCGGACACCCGGTCAGATCAAGCCCCAGGGCCCGTCCGATATGGGTGCCGGCCAGCAGAAAATTGATCCCTGTCCCGCTCGGGGTTAGTCTGTTCACGTCCGCCATGAATAAAAACGGCAACCATTCGCGCAGTTCACCAGGCAGAATGTCCGCGCGTGACGGTAATCGATCTCCATGCAGCCTGGAGTGCCAATATTGGAAAACCTTAAGTATGATCCTGTTTCTATCCATATGCCTTTCCCCTATGATCAGAGACATATGGATTATTTCCGTGGGTTCAATGTTCAAATGTTGCAGAAACCAAGGGTTTTACATGACTTAATTTAGCCATAATTGGAACATGGATCGATATATTTCTAATATTTAGAAATATATTCTTTTAATTTATAAATATTTCTGATGTTATACTTATGAAAATTCCGAAGGCTGGAAAAGACAAATCTGCAAGGGCCTGGCAGCGTATGCTGAGTGGGCGGCGGCTGGACCTGCTTGACCCGTCGCCCCTCGATATCGAAATTGAGGACATCGCGCACGGCCTGTCGCGTGTTGCGCGCTGGAACGGCCAAACCACCGGCGCCTGGCCATTTAGCGTCGCGCAGCATTCCCTGCTGGTTCTGGCGGTGTATGACCATTTGCAGCCGCGTTCCGAACAGCGCTGGCGTCTGGCGGCGCTGTTGCATGATGCGGCTGAATATGTCGTGGGCGATCTGATCAGCCCGTTCAAGGCGGCCGTCGGCGCGGATTACAAGGCGCTGGAACAGCGGCTCGACCACGCGATTCGTCTGCGTTTTGGCATACCGGCGCTGTTGCCAGCCGCTATCGCGCGCGACATCAAGCGCGCCGATCGCGCCAGCGCTTATTTCGAGGCGATCACGGTGGCGGGTTTTGACGTGGCGGAGGCCGGGCGGATATTTGAACGCCCGCGCCATATTGTGGTCCCCGTCATCCGCCAGCTGTCGCCCAGCCGCGCCAAGCGGGCGTTTCTTGAACGCTTTCGCATACTGTCATAGTTTTTTGTAACAAAGGCCTGTTCAGGCCCCTCAGGGTAATTGTGATGATCTATGTCTGTCCGCTCAGTCAGTTGAATGCCACCATCAAACATCTGTCGCCGTCGCATCTGGTATCTTTGCTGGACCCCAAAAGCATGATCGAGACGCCGCCTTCCCTGCACCGCGACCGGCATTTGCGGCTTGGCGTGAATGACATCGCCGAACCACGCGACGGGCTGATCCCGCCAGACGAATCGCATATCCGGGAGATCCTTGATTTTGCCGATGGCTGGGACCGGCTCGCGCCGATGCTGATCCATTGCTGGGCCGGGATCAGCCGGTCCACCGCCACGGCCTATATTGTGTTGTGCCATCTCAATGAGGGGCAGGAATTGCAGGCTGCACAGTTAATGCGCGCCGCCGCGCGCCATGCACAACCCAATCGCCGCCTGGTGGCGCTGGCAGATGCGCTGATGGGCCGCCGTGGCCGCATGATCGAGGCGGTGGCACAAATGGGGCCCGGTGAATTTGATGTGGAAGGCACCCTTTTTTCTATGCCGGCAAAGATAGAAGGTGGCGTTCTGCTGTGACCACCCCCCAAATAACCGGCATGATCATCGATCTGGGCGCGGTAATCGTTGCGGTTACGGAGGATCGGCCGCTGGTGCTGGTGCGGCACGGCCCGGTGCTGGATGAGGCGGAGGCGCGCACCGTGGCGCGCGGCTTTGACGTGGCGGGGGATGCCCTGCCTTCCGGCCCGTTTGATGCTGTGCGTCATCGTACGCTGGAGCGGGGGCTGCGCGAAACGGTCACCAGCCGCATTGGTGCGACGCTCGGTTATGTCGAGCAGCTCTATACTTTTGGAGACAGTGGCCGCCATCCGCGCGAACGCGACGGCGGGCCGCGGGTGATCTCGGTCGGCTATCTGGCGCTGACGCACGAAGCGGAAATATCAACGCCGGACAATGCGGCCTGGCGGTCCTGGTATGACTATTTTCCATGGGAAGACTGGCGCCAGCAGCGCCCCCCCATGATTGACAAATTGATAGCGCCACTGTTGCGCACCTGGGTACGGGCCGCATCAGGTGGCACAGAGCAGCGTCAGCGCCGGGACCGGGCGAGCATCTGCTTCGCGCTGGATGGCGCCAACTGGGATGAGGAAATTGTACTGGAGCGCTTTGAACTGCTCTATGAAGCAGGCCTTGTGGTCGAGGCGCAGCGTGAAACCTCGAACACCGCAAAGACTCGAGACGCGCCTCCGCTGGGCAGTCCAATGATGTCAGATCATCGCCGCATACTGGCCACCGCCATGGGGCGTCTGCGTGCCAAGCTGAAATATCGCCCCGTGGTGTTTGACCTGATGCCCGATACTTTCAGCCTTTTTCAGTTGCAACGCACCGTGGAAGCCATTCTGGGCGCACGGCTGCACAAACAGAATTTCCGCCGCCTGGTTGAAAAAAGCCGCATCGTGGAACCCACGGGCGAAATTCAGCCGCAGCAAAGGGGCAGGCCCGCCGCCCTGTTCCGCTTCCGCCACGAGGTGCTGCGTGAACGGCTGGCGGCCGGGGTGCGTATCTCCTCGCCGCGCTGAAACATTTGTTAGGCAGTCTGAAATATCTATGTTTAGCCTTAAAGAGAGCCCATCAAGTCTAACACGATTGATCATCGGTGGCATCGGTGACGAGACTGTCCGGATTCTTCTCAATCCTGCCTGCCCAGACGTTGGATACTAGTTATGTGTCGCGCCATATTGGTCAAGTATACGCTGTTGATCTGAATGGAGACGGCAAGGACGACTTGTTTATTACGGGCTTGTCCGTCCCTCCCCAAGACAATACGGCTCAGCCCGGGCGGGTGGCGTTCGGTGATGGCCTGGGCGGCTTCACTCTCGTGCCCCAATCCGTATTTCCTTGGCAGACGCTCAACACCGTTCATCCCCGTGAAATTGCATTTGCTGATTTCAACGGTGATGGCCGCAATGATGTGTTTGTGGTTTCGCATGGCTGGGACGCGGCTCCGTTCCCTGGCGAACAGAATCGCCTGTATCTGTCAAATCCGGATGGAAGCTGGCGCGATGCAACTTCTAGCCTGCCGCAGTGGCTCGATTTTTCGCACAGCGTTACGGCAGGGGACATCGACAAAGATGGGGACTTGGACATCTACGTTGGTAACACAGCCGGTCAGGCGCGAATTGCACCATACATCCTTGTCAATGACGGACGCGGCAATTTCACCGTCGATCTCACCCGTCTCCCATCGGGGATAGGTGAGTTGTTGGCCCTGAACGTAATGAAGGCAACAAGTGCAAAGTTATTCGACTTGGATAATGACGGCTATCCGGAACTTATTCTAGGTAATGAAGGTGATATTCCCAGTAAACCGCATTCGCTTATATTGTGGAATCAAGCCGGAATATTCACAGCCAATTCTTCCACCGCGTTGCCACTTAATGCCGTTTTCGGCGCCGCCACGGCAACCGTAGACGTCCAAGCGACCGATGTGAATGGTGACGGATTGACGGACCTGCTATTGCTCGGCACTTCTCGTATGTACAATGGCTGGAAGATGCAAATTCTTATCAATAAAGGCAATCACATCTTCGTCGATGAAACGACGCAGCGGCTCGTCGAAGCAGATCGCTCCAATAGCGCTCCGGGAGAGGTGTGGAGCCCGTACATCAGTGTGCTCGATTACAATGCTGATGGTGCGCCCGACTTGGTGATGACAAAGCGGCACGAACCATTTTCTCCTACGAGGCCGGTGGTGTGGCTGAACGATGACGCGGGGCGGTTCACCACACTGAAGGCAGGTGATTTTGTCGAAAACAGCCAAGGCCATCTTATCGAATTTTCCACGTCACAATTCAAGACCGATCAGGGCTGGAGTTTTGTTCGTACGTTCAACAATCGGCTCACCGGCAAACTCGCCGTCGATGTCATTCTGGCCACGGCCCCTTATCCGGCAACCGCCTCCTCGTTGGCCGAAGGGGCTTCGCCGGTCACACGAACAGGCGGTTCCGTTCCAGATCGACTTGCAGGTGGCGGGGGAAACGATACTCTCTCGGGTGGCGCTGGAAACGATACTCTTACTGGTGGCGTGGGCGACGACGTCATCGACGGTGGTATCGGCATCGACACTTCCCTATACAGTGGCGATAGAGCCAACTACTCGATAGCAAATAGCACTGGTGGTAGAGTGTTGACCGATGGTATGGCAGGCCGTGATGGGATGAATACGCTGATCGGTGTCGAGCGGTTCGGTTTTAGCAACGGCGTTCTCGCCTTTGATAATACGCCTATTGACAATGCGGGCAGGGGTTATCTGATTTATCGGGCGGCATTTGATCGCGTGCCAGATGTTGTTGGCCTAGGGTATTGGATACGCGAACTTGACCGGGCCAGGATTTTGGGGCTGTAGTGGCGGCGAGTTTTGTCAACTCTCCGGAATTTATCTCGACTTATGGAACGAACCTCAGCAACGCTGCGTTTCTGAATCTGATTTATCAAAATGTCCTAGACAGGACATCAGATCAGGGAGGTGCTAATTACTGGCTGGGCCAGTTAAACAGCGGCTACTCACGTTCCAACCTGCTTGCCTCCTTTGCAATTTCTGAAGAAAATTACAATAGTGTTCACTCGTTGATCACCGACGGCATTTGGTTTGTATAAGAGTTCCGTTTGTGCCCACTTTTGTACCGCGCTGAAATGATAAAAAAATATTAGTGGTTGACTCGTCTAAATGCTCACATATAGCATATTGGCAACCGGCACAGGTCCGGTGTTTTTTTAAGCCCCATTTATGCTCATTTAGAGTATAATAATAAGAAGGTAACAGGAAAGCGCAGGAGATGACCCATGAATAGCGCTGCGGAACTGGCCCAGGACGGGCTTGAATATTCACCGGCAGTGGCCCGCGCCACCGCAGCGGTCTATGACCGGGTACGCCATGTCATTCCTGAAATCGAGTGGCAGTTTTTTGCCCCCTATATCCACGCCATCAATGAACTGAAGGTACAGAAAAAAGCCATCGTCCTGGCGCATAATTATATGACACCCGAAATCTATCACGGCGTGGCGGACATTGCCGGCGACAGCCTGGCGCTGGCGCGCGAGGCGGCCAGGGCCGACGCTGATGTCATTGTGCTGTGTGGTGTGCATTTTATGGCCGAAACAGCCAAGCTGCTGAACCCGGAAAAGACGGTGCTTATTCCTGACCTGTCGGCGGGATGTTCGCTTTCGGAATCGATTACCGGCGCGGATGTGCGTCTGCTGAAACAGGCTTTTCCCGGTGTGCCCGTGGTGACCTATGTCAACACCAGTGCGGACGTCAAGGCGGAAACCGATATTTGCTGCACGTCTTCAAATGCGCTGCAGGTGGTGGAATCCCTTGGAACGGACAGGGTGCTGTTTCTGCCCGATCAATATCTGGCCCAGAATGTCGCGCGCCAGACCAGTGTGAAAATCCTGACCTGGCGCGGGCGCTGTATTGTGCATGAGCGATTCACCGCCAAGGAAATCCGCGAATACCGCGAGGCCAATCCCGGCATTATCGTGCTGGCGCATCCCGAATGCCCGCCCGATGTGCTGGATGAAGCGGATTATGCCGGGTCCACCGCGGGGATGATTGGCTATGTCCACCGCGTACAGCCGCCGAAAGTGGTGATGATCACCGAATGTTCGATGAGCGATAATGTCGCGGCCGAACTGCCCAATGTTGAATTCATCCGGCCCTGCAATCTGTGTCCCTATATGAAAAAAATCTCGCTGCCAAAAATTTTGCACAGTCTGCGGGATATGCGGCATGCGGTGGAAATTGATGCCGCGATCGCGCCACGCGCGCGGCAGGCAGTAGAGCGCATGCTGGCGCTGGGGCAGCCTGCCGCCGGTTCCGCACAATGGCAGGGTGGCCCGGGTAATTTGCGAAAGGCGGAAATCGTCGGCGGGCCACGCGAACTGGCGTCCGTTTAGGCGGCATCAGACATGCGGAGCCACGATCCAGCCATGCGTTCAGCTAGTGCCATCATCATTGGCGGCGGCATAGCGGGACTGACTGCCGCACTGAAGCTGGCGCCGCGTCCGGTTGTTCTGCTGCTCAATGCGCCGCTGGGTTCGGGCGCTTCAACGGGATGGGCGCAGGGGGGCATTTCCGCCGCCATGGCGCCAGGCGACAGTCCGCAACAACATGCATCAGACACGCTGTGCGCTGCAGCTGGCATAGCTGACGCCGCGATCGTGGCGCTGGCCACAAGTGAAGCGCCGGGATGTATTGAAGATATGATCGCCATGGGCGCGCTATTTGACCGCACCCCCGGCGGGGAGCTGGCGCTGGGGCGCGAGGCGGCGCATTCGGTCAACCGGATTGTGCATATAGGCGGTGATGGAACCGGCGCGGGCCTGATGCGCGCCCTTATCGCAGCTGTACAAACGTGCCCGTCAATTACTGTCGTGGAAAATGTCGCGGCAGAAGAATTGATGACAAGCCAGGGGCGCGTCTGCGGCGTGATCGCGCGCGCGATAGATGACACCGGTGATGGCCCGTTATATTTGCGGGTGCCTGCTGTGGTGCTGGCCACCGGCGGCATTGGGGGACTGTATGCTGTAACGACCAATCCCCCGGGCTGCACCGGCGCAGGTCTGGCAATGGCTGCCAAGGCCGGCGCGCGGTTATCTGATCTGGAATTTGTGCAGTTTCACCCGACGGCCATGGATATTGGCCTGGCGCCCGCGCCGCTTGCTTCCGAAGCGCTGCGCGGTGAAGGCGCGGTGCTGGTCAATGAATTGGGTGACCGTTTCATGCGGCGCGAACATGCCGCAGCCGAACTGGCCCCGCGCGATGTGGTGGCCCGCGCCATCTGGCGGCAAATGCGCGATGGCCATAAGGTGTTTCTGGATTGCCGCGCGGCCCTGGGCGATACGTTCGCACAGCGATTTCCCACTGTGTATGCGCTGGCCATGAAGGCCGGGATAAATCCGTCTACGGATTTAATCCCGGTTGCCCCTGCCGCGCATTATCATATGGGCGGCGTCGCGACCGATAGCAACGGCCGCACGTCGGTTCCCGGCCTATGGGCCTGCGGTGAGGTAGCGGCTACGGGCCTGCATGGCGCCAACCGGCTGGCCAGCAATTCCTTGCTGGAAGGGCTGGTGTTTGGCGCGCGTGCAGCGCTTGATATCGCCGCACAGAATGAAAGCGCTCCTGCCGCTCCGGTGGAAACAGCCATGGTGCAGTTTCGGGCCCAATTTCGGGCCCAATTCTGGGCCTATGACACACCCGAACTCGCGCCGCTGGTGCAACGCCTTCGGGAACTGATGAGCCTGCATGCGGGTGTGGTGCGTAATGAGGCGGGATTGCGTGCGGCACTTGGGGAACTGGACGGTATGCTGGCCGAGGCGGGAAATCGTTCGGCACGTGTTTGCAATATGCTGGTGGCGGCGCGGCTGGTGTGCATCGCGGCGCTGCGGCGGTGCGAAAGCCGGGGCGGCCATTACCGCGAAGATTATCCGGAGACTGATCCTGCCCAGCAGCGGCGCTCGTTCCTTTATCCGTTTCACACAGGTGTTGAGCCGCAGATAGCCCGTGTGCGGGCATGAATGCGCCAGATCTGACACCTCTCTCGCCCCTGCTCTACATGGCGCTGGTGCAGGCAGCGCTAGCTGAGGATCTGGGACGGGCAGGCGATATCACATCTGACAGTATCATCCCCGAGACCGCCACGGTGCGCGTCACCCTGCGCACCCGCCAGGCCGGGCGGCTGGCCGGCATCGACATTGCAGAGGCCGTGTTCCGTCAGGTGGACCCCCGCCTGCAGGTTGAAAAATTTTTCCGTGATGGTGATGCACTGAGCCCGGATAATGTCATTGCCACTATTGCGGGGCCTGCCCGCGGGGTTCTGACGGCGGAGCGCACAGCCCTGAATTTTCTCGGTCATCTATCCGGCGTCGCCACGGCCACCGCGCGAATGGCGGCGGCGGCGGCGGGGCACAAGGCGCGGATCTGCTGCACCCGCAAAACCATACCCGGCCTGCGCGCGTTGCAGAAATATGCCGTTCGGGCTGGAGGCGGCGCCAATCACCGCTTTGGGCTGGATGATGCGGTGCTGATCAAGGACAATCATATCGGCGTGGCGGGTGGCGTGCGGCAGGCGATTGCACGTGCCCGCGCCCATGCCGGACATATGGTGAAGATCGAGGTCGAGGTGGATACGCTGGCGCAGCTTGCAGAAGCCCTGCTGGAAAAACCGGACATCATCCTGTTGGATAATATGCCCCCGGACATGCTGCGCGAAGCCGTGCGGATAACGGCTGGACGCGTCATACTCGAGGCCTCCGGCAATGTAAATCTGACAACCGTTGCGGCCATCGCCGCTACTGGCGTGGATCTGATTTCAGTGGGCGCACTGACACATTCAAGCGCCTGTCTTGATCTGGGGCTGGATTTTGACTGGGCGGGTTAGGTCCGAAATCCCGGTGCGCAGGCCCGCGCCATAAACCATGACCGCAAGGGGCGCATGCAGCAAAATGCCGCCCAGTAAAAGTGGTAATCGCGCCGCCGGTTCCGCGCCCTGAAGTAAAACACCAAACACGCCGTTGATGACGAACAGGCCGAAATAAATCAGGCTGACCCGTTTGTGCGAGAACCCCAGGCGGTTGCTGATCTGATATAAATGCTCCCGGTGCGCCTGGCTCAGCCTTTGACCGCGCGCAAAGCGATAGCCCAGCGTCGCGGCCACATCAAACAGGAAACAGCCGAACAGCGCGGGCACGACCGTGATGGACAATTGTCCGAGGTCCGCACGGGCCCCAATCACGGCAAGCCCGGCCAGAGCAAAACCAATGATCTGACTGCCCGTGTCACCCATGAAGATGCGTCCATGGGGAAAATTGAACACGAAAAAACCCAGTACCGCGCCAATGAGGGCCAGCGCAGACAGATAAACGAAATGCGCGCCGGAAAAAAACGCGATACCCGCCAGGAAGAGTGACGCGATCAACGCGCCCCCGCCCGCCAGCCCGTTAATGCCGTCCATGAAATTAAATGCGTTCATGAAAAAAATGAACCACAAGACCGTGAGCACATGGCCAAATGCGCCAAACGCCACCTGACCGGCGGTGGGAAGGGCAAGCCCGTCAATGTGCGCCACGAACAGGCTGAATATCAGGGCACAGACGGTCTGCATAAGAAATTTTACATGTGCGCGCAGACCTGACAGATCATCTATTAATGCCGTCGCGAACATGATACCGGCGGTTGCTACAAACATCACGAACTGCAGGCCGGGAAGCCGTGCGGTGCCGCTGAGAAAATACAGCGCTGCAAGACCCGAAAAGAATGCTGCCGCAATGGCCACGCCACCACTTTTGGGTGTGGGGCGATCATGAGACGAGCGGGCGTTGGGCACGTCGGAAATGTTAAACCGCATCATGGCCCAGGTCATGGTGGCGGACGCCAGAAAAACCGCTGCGACAAATATCAGATGGCTGATCGCTGCCGTCAGCGTCATCTCTGCGCCGGGAAAGGAGCCCGATAATGCATCGGTGTGCATATTATGCACCGCTTAGGGACCGGACGTTTCCGGTTCCCGCCGTCTGAATTTTCCCCGCACCATAGGATTCCACCAGATGATGCAGCACGGATTTCAGGCCGTCCACATTCTGTTCCGCCACAATGTGCGTCAATTGCTCCAGATACGGCTCCAGATCGCGCCATTGCATCACGCCTGCGTCAGCGCGGAAAATGCGCGGATGCCCGGTGGGTGTGCTGGCGCCGTCCACCAGCAATTCTTCAAACAGCTTTTCCCCGGGGCGCAAACCGATAAAGCGTATTTCAATATCCCCGCCGCCAATGCCCGGTTCACGCACTGAAAAACCCGACAGCCGGATCAGCTTGCGCGCCAGATCGGCAACATTGACCGGGTCGCCCATGTCGAGGTGAAACAGATCGCCATCCCCGTTTGCCATCGCGCCCGCCTGTATCACCAGATCGGCCGCCTCCGGTATGGTCATGAAGTAGCGCACCATGCCTGGATCGGTCACGGTCACCGGGCCGCCATTGCGGATTTGTTCGCGAAACAGCGGCACGGCTGACCCGGCAGAATCGAGCACATTGCCAAACCGCACAATGGCGTAGGAAGGACCACCCGTATTTTTTCCCAGCGCCTGCACCAGTTTCTCCGCCACCCGTTTGGCTGCGCCCATGACATTGGCGGGGCGCACCGCCTTGTCGGTAGAGATTAGCACAAATTTTGAGGCACCATAGCGTTGCGCGGCCAGCGCCACATTCAGTGTGCCAAAAATATTATTATCTGCGCCCGCAATCGGGTTCAGCTCCACCAGCGGCACATGTTTGTAGGCAGCGGCATGATAGACAATGTCCGGGCGGTGCGCTTCAAAAGCACGGGCGACGGCTGGTTTATCGAGCACGGATCCCAGCAGGCAGACCAGTTGTATGCGCCCGCCGCGGGCATCGATCAGTTCGCGCAGTTCCCGTTCGGCGGAATAAAGGGCAAATTCCGACATTTCATAAATCACCAGCTTTGTGGGCGCATGGGCAATGATGGCGCGGCACAGCGCGGACCCGATGGAACCGCCGCCGCCGGTTATCAGCACGGTCCGGCCGCGCAATTCCCGCTCCAGCAACGCCATGTCTGGTTCCACCGGTTCCCGCGACAGCAATTCTTCCGGGCTGACGGCGCGAATGTCGCTTACCCTGCGCCAGCCGGAAATGATTTCTTCAAGCGTAGGGGCTGTTTCGACCCTGACCTCCAGCTCGGCCAGGGCGTTGATAATCGCCGCCCGCCGGGCTGGGCTGGCAGAGGGCATGGCCAGCACCACCAGACCCAGCCGTCCGCGCGCCGCAAGATCGCGCAGCGCGGCATAGGAACGGACCTTGACACCATGCAGGGTGCGGTTGTGCAAGTGGCTATTATCATCCACAAAACAGGCCACATTCAGGGTGTCGTCTTTTTCCATCGCTTCGGCCAGTGCGACGCCTGCGCGTCCTGCGCCATAAATCGCCACATGGGTTACGTTAGGGCTGATGTCACGCACCGCAATGTTCAGCAGCGCGCCGCCGATCAGACGCCAGGCCAGCATCTGTGCCATCAGTCCCAGCCATACCACGCCAATCAGCAGCAGCAGGTTTGGCGCCGGCGCAATGGCCAAAACACCAAGCGCAATCGTTCCCGCTGCCGCCAGACTGGCGCCCAGAACGGGAAAAATAATCAGTGTGTCACGATACCGCAGCAGGGGCCGGTACAAACCACAGGCTACAAAAACGCCGATGCAGAACAGACTGAGCAGCGCCGCCACGCCATACTGGACCGCCTTGCTTACAGTGCATGTGCACAATAGCTGATAACCCGCCATACCCAGAAGGTTCATCATCAGGACGGGGGCAGTGTCAAAGATAATCGAGATCGACAGCTTTGCCCTGCGGGGCCGGGCAATCAGCCAGCCCAGAAAACGCGTTACCAACACAGGCGCGCGGAGGCCGGAAGCGGATCGCCGCCGGTCAAATATCATAATTCCAACTTTCCATCCGCGCCAGCATGAGACTGTGCAACGCCGGGTTGGCCGCAATAATGCCGGGGTGCCGGGGCCTGTCGCGATTATACTGCAGGGCGGCACCGGTATGGTCGGTTATATGCCCGCCCGCCGTGCGCAGGATCAGATCTGCTGCCGCCAGATCCCAGTCATAGGCGCCCCATAAATTCAGGCAGCCGTCAAAATGCCCCGCCGCGATCAGTGCAACCTGATAGGCGATGGAATTGCGCGATTCCACATGCATGTCCGGCCATGGGCTTGTCCAGCGCTCATGCTGGAACAGGCCTTTTCCCGCCAGCATCCTTGCATCTGGCAATTTATCCTTGATGCTGACCTGGATTATTTCGCCGTTTAGATAGGACGCCTCGCCCGTACGCGCCTCAAACAATTCGTCCGTCGCCGGATTAAATATCACGGCGCTGACTGGAACACTATCTTCCAGCAGTGCGATGCTGATGGCAAAATGTGGCTGCCCGCGGATAAACGCGCGGGTTCCATCTATGGGGTCCACCACCCATACGCGGCGCGCCGATTTGCGGCTGTTGTCGTCCACGGTTTCCTCCGACAGCCAGCCGCAGTCGGGCGCATGGTCCAGCAGGCGCTGCCGCAGAAGCCGGTCGATGGCGACATCCGCCTCGGAAACCGGATTGTTTTTCCCTTTGTCCCATGTCGCATAATCGGTACGGAAATAGGTCATGGCCAGCGCCCCCGCCTCGCGCGCCGCTTCTACCGCAAAGCGATGATCATTGCCGCTGCTCTGGTTATTCACCGGCAATCGTCATTCCCTCTATCATCAGGGTCGGCGCATCCGTGCCATAGCGGAACTGTAGATCATCGCCCGGCGTCAGATGCAGGAACATATCCAGAAGGTTCCCGGCCACCGTGATCTCACTGACCGGATAGGTGAACTGCCCATCCTCAATCCAGAAACCCGTTGCGCCCCGGCTATAGTCTCCCGTGACCGGGTTCACGCCCATGCCGATCATTTCCGTGATGAACAGGCCTTTTTTCAGGGAGCTGATCAGTTCGACGGCTGGCCTGGTGCCTGATGCCATGTAAAAATTGCTCGTGGATGGCGACGGCGCCGCGCTGCTGCTCCGCGCGGCGTTTCCGGTGCTGCGCAATCCAAGCTGGCGGGCCGATGCCGTGTCCAGCAGCCAGCCGGTCAGCACACCATCTTCGACGAGCGCTCTGCGCGCATTGGCGACGCCTTCGCCGTCAAAGGGTTTGGAGCGCAATCCCCGCCGCCGGTGCGGATCATCGATAATGTTGACGCCTTTGGCAAATACCGCCTTGCCCAGACGGTCTTTGAGAAAACTGGTGCCGCGCGCCACGGCGGCCCCGGATATGGCCCCGGACAGATGCCCTAATATTCCGTTCGACACACGCGGCGCATAAATGACCGGAACCTGCTGGGTTTTTACCTTGCGTGGATTAAGCCGGCTGAGGGTACGCTGGGCTGCGATGATGCCAATTTCCTCGGGCGAGGTAAGATCGCTGTAATGCCGCACCGATGAATATTCATAATCGCGTTCCATCGCTGTGCCCTCACCGGCCAGCACAGAACAGGACATGCTGAACGAGGAGGTGGCGTAACTGCTGGAAAACCCTTCGCTGGTCGCCAGTACGACCCGGCTATGACTGCTGCTCGCTCCCGCCCCTTCGGAATTGGTGATGCCCTGCACCGCGCGTGCGGCATCCTCGGCGCGCTTCGCCGCGCTAATCAGGGACGGCATGTCCGGCGCCGTGTCATCGCTTATATCCAGATCGGGGAATGTTTTCGCCAGCAGGTCCGGGTCGGCAAGGCCGCAATATTTATCTTCAGGGGCGCGCCTGGCCATGGAGACAACGCGTGTAATGAGCTGGTCGAGCGACGCCTTGCTGAAATCGCTGGAGGATACGATCGCCTGACGCCTGCCGACAAAGGCGCGCAGGCCGAATTCCTGACCATCGGAGCGTTCAACCTCTTCCACTTCCCCCATCCGGCAGGACGCCGATAGCGAGGCCCCGGCCACCATCAGCACATCGGCGGCGTCGGCCCCCGCCTTGCGCACCCGCGCAATCACGTCTTCCGCAATATTACGCAAACTATTTTCATCGTAATTCTGTGTGGCTGCGACTTCGGATGACATGTGGTCTCCCTGTTGAAAGCGCCGGAAGGATCGAACGGCCTATCTGGATATGTGGGGCTATTTCAGCCCGTAGTAAATACAGCCCAGGCTGCCTGCCAGCAAAACCACCCAACCCAGCATGGTGCCGCCGAACCTTCCGATGGTGCGGCCTGTTGACAGGCTTATGCCTGCGGCGTGGCCAATCCGGGCGATGGTCAGCCCAGCGCCCAGCGTATGTATGAACCATCCTGGCGACCCCGCCAGTTCGATGGCGACGATCGTCAGTAGGGTAATGGGAACATATTCGACATTATTGCCATGCGCGCGTTGCGCCTTGATCATATCTTCCTTGCCGCCATCGCCGATACTGGTTTGGGTCTGTAACCGCGCCCGCACCACCAGAATGGCCAGAACCAGTGCGATCAGCGCATTCAGGCCAATATAAAGCGTCGATATTGGAAGAAGACCATTGCTTAACCGGGCTACTGATTCAGTCATTTGCGCCGCTATCTGTTCCATAGGCAGTACCCCCTGGATAAGAATTGTATTTTGATATTGCATCGCCAAGTTATCTGGTTCCCGTCTTCATTTCCAGATCGGTGTGCCACGCCCCGGCAGGCCCAGCCGCGGCCATTTTTCAGTGACCGCCTTTATCACCTCGTCCGTCATGCGTATCTGCCGGCCCCATTCGCGGCTGGTTTCTGGCGGTAATTTATTGGTGGCGTCGAGGCCAATTTTCCCGCCAAGGCCGCTTTCGGGGCTGGCGAAATCCAGATAATCAATCGGTGTGTTGCGCATCTGCGTGATATCGCGCACCGGATCCATGCGGGTGGAAATCGCCCACATCACCTCTTTCCAGTCACGGATATCAATATCGTGATCCACGACAATGACCCATTTCGTATACATGAACTGGCGCAGATAGGACCACACGCCCATCATCACCCGCTTGGCGTGGCCCGGATAGGCCTTGCGGATCGACACAACGGCGATGCGATAGGAGCAGCCTTCCGGCGGCAGCCAGAAATCCGTGATCTCGGGAAATTGCTGCTGCAACAGCGGCACGAACACTTCGTTCAGCGCCGCACCCAATATACTGGGCTCGTCCGGCGGGCGGCCGGTAAAGGTGGACAGATAGATCGGATCGCGGCGCATCGTGATGGCGCTGATCGTGAACACCGGAAACTGCTCAACCGAGTTGTAATATCCCGTGTGATCGCCATAAGGCCCCTCATCGCCATATTCACTCAGCGACACATGCCCCTCCAGCACGATCTCGGCCTGTGCGGGCACCTTCAGGGGGACGGTTTTGCAGTCCACCAGCTCCACCCGCTGCCCACGCAGCAGACCGGCGAACTGATATTCGCTCAGCGTATCCGGCACCGGCGTCACCGCCGCCAGTATGGTGCCGGGATCGGCGCCAATCACGACTGCGGCGGGCAGTGGTTCGGGTTTCGCCGCGCCCCATCGCGCATGATGCTGCGCCCCGCCGCGATGCCGCAGCCAGCGCATCAGCGTGCGGTTGCGGCCTAGCACCTGCATGCGATAGATGCCAAGATTATAGCTGTCTTCCGCACTGCCGCCCGGGCCTTTGGTGACGACTAGCGGCCAGGTAATCAGCGGTGCGGGTTCATTGGGCCAGCACGTCTGAATCGGCAGCCGCGCCAGATCAATCTCGTCGCCGGTCAAAACAATTTCCTGCACCGGCGCGCTGCGCACGGTTTTGGGGCGCATGTTCATCACGGTGCGCAGCAGCGGCGCCATGCCAACCGCCTCGCGCCAGCCATCAGGGGGTTGGGGTTGGCGCAGGAACGCCAGGGTCTCGCCCACTTCGCGCAGATCAAGCCCGGTGCGGCGGTCCACATTACCCATGGTCACGGCCTGCGCCACACGCTCAACCGTGCCGAACAAATTGACCAGAACCGGAATCGGGCTGATGCTGCCATCCACTGAAACCGGTTTTTCAAACAGCACCGCCGGGCCGCCTTCCGCCAGCAGCCGCGTCTGAATTTCCGTCATTTCCAGGAAGGTGGAAACCGGCTCCGCGACGCGCAGCAGGGTGCCGTCGCGTTCCAGTTTTTCGATAAAATCGCGCAGCGAATTATAGGCCATCGCACTATCCCGTCACACGCCAGACACTGGTGTTGCGCAGATCGGTGTCTTCCAGTTCCGTGGTGGTTTTCACGCCATAGCTGATCAGTTTTTCATGGCCCGATTTGGGAAAATAGGTCCGCCCCGGATCGCCCATCAGCACCAGCACGCCGCCGCGCGCCAATTCGTCCAGCCAGGCCACAATGCGTTTGGAGGCAGGCCCCTCATAGCAAACATCGGCGGCCAGCACCACGTCCCAGCCACGCGCCAACTGTCCGACAATATCGCCTTCAATCGCGTGGAGGATGATATTATTGGCCCTGGCGTTCAGGCCGATGGCGATGATGGCGACCGGATCTATATCCGCCGCATCAACACGGCTGGCGCCCGCCAGCATTGCCGCAATACCGGCGAGACCGGAACCCGCGCCAAAATCCAGCACGCGTTGACCGGACACCAGGTGCGGATTATCCAGCACATAGCGCGCCAGCGCCTGCCCGCCCGCCCAGGCGAACGCCCAGAACGGCGGCGGGAGTCCCGCCTGCTGCATTTCGTCCTCGGTCATCTGCCAGATCGGCAGAATTTCGGTGGCGACGAACAGGCTGATCTCGGGAACCAGCGGCGTGGGCGTCAGTACAGTATGATCACGGATGAATTGCGCCGGATCCCCAAGGGAAACTTCCATCAGGCGGCGCGGCCATGCGCGCCGGCTGCTGCTGCTTCAGGTTTGGAAACCGCCAGCGCCAGAACCTCGCCGTAACCGGGCTTATATTCCATGCGTGTGCCCAGACCTTTGGACAAAAGTATCTTGCGGGCCAGAGGTAAACGGTAGCAGGGAATGAACATCATCAAATGATGCTCCAGATGATAATTGACAAAATAGACCGCGAGCAAGGCACGTATCGGCCAATTGGCGTGCGTGGTGCGGGCATTGCGGAAATCATCATTATTATCTGGAACCATGGCGTGTTCGGCAATATTGCGCAGACGTGTAATCACCTGGAAATAGGTCAGCAGCGGTAGCAGCCAAAGCAGCGGATAAAGATACCAGTATCCAATCGCGCCCAGCCCGCCCAGCAGGACGAGATTGGCGATCACCATCGGGCTCATCTTGCGGCGGAACAGCGCCACGCGCGCAGACAGGGGCATATCCGGTGTGCCAATGGCGGCGCGGATTTGCGCGCGCCGCTGACTGAAACCGGTCTGGCCGCTGATGTCGCGCCACAGCTTGCGCCGTAAACTGGATTTTGTGATCGGGAACGGCGCGGACAGGCCGATGTCAGGATCGTTCGGCTGCTGCGTATATTTATGATGCTCCAGATGATAGGCGCGATAGGCTCTGGTTTCCGTGAACAACGGATAGCCCAGCAGCCAGTTGCTGATCCGGTCGTTCAGTGCGCGGTCATTGAACAGGGCCCCGTGGGCCGCGTCATGCACCAGGACAAAGATGCCGAGCTGGCGCGCGCCGATCAGCATCACCGCGACGATGAAGGTAAAGATGTTCGGCCAAACGGCAAACAGCGCCATGGCCCCGAAGACGACACCCCAGACATGCAGGATCATCCATACCGAGCGCCATTGCGACCGGGTGCGCAGGCGGGTGATTTCTTCAGCAGACAGGTAATCGGATGGCGTAATCATCTTTGCAGTATAACCCGGTATTGCTGAATTTTCTATATCTCACCTGCCAGTATCGCCAGGAACACAAGTGCACCAAAATCCCGATTGGACCGGAACAGCCGCAGGCAATTGGCGGGACTATCCAAATTCAGTGTCCTTACCTGCCAGATCAGATGGACGCCGGCCAGCCCCAGCAGCGGCCAAAAGCCTGGGCCCAGTCCGCCCGCCTCTCCGGCCAGCGCAAACAGGGCCATAGCCGCCCCATAAAAACCAGCTATGGCGGGGCGGCTGCGCCCCCCCAGTTTCAGGGCGCTGGATTTCACCCCGATCAGCGCATCATCCTCACGGTCCTGAAGCGCATAGATGGTGTCATAGCCCAGCGTCCAGAAGATACCGCCCAGATAGAGCCAGATCGCGGGCGGCGCGAGTCCCCCCTTGACGGCAGCCCAGCCCAGCAGGGCGCCCCAGTTGAAGGCAAGCCCCAGAAATAATTGTGGCCACCAGGTGATCCGCTTCATGAACGGATACACCGCCACCGGCAACAGGGCGGCAATGCCAACGGCAATGGCGAAAGGGTGCAGCCATAATAGAATGGCCAGGCCTGCCCCGCCTTGCGCGAGCAGAAAGGCCCATGCGGCAGGCAGGCCGATAGCCGCGCTGGGTAATGGCCGGTTGGCGGTGCGCGCTACCCGGGCATCCAGATCGCGGTCTACAATATCATTGAAGGTGCACCCGGCCCCGCGCATCACAATGGCGCCAAGCGCAAAGAGAACTAGCAGGCCCGCATCGAACCCGGCAAGCATTATGCTCCACCAGCATGGCCATAGCAGCAGCCATGTGCCGATCGGCCGGTCCAGCCGGGCCAGCCGCAGATAGGGCAATGCCCAGCCGGGCGCGTGCCGGTCCACCCAATTACCGGGCGCATCCTGAATTGCCGCCGCCTGATCTTTGCCTGTAAGCTCTGTCATATTAATAATTTAGCACATGGACGGAAAATCCTGAATCATCCCATGCCCCCCATGCGAGAACATATACGGCTTTATGTAAATGCGCCGCTTTGCCCCGGCGAGGGGGTCGTCCTGTCGCGCGAACAGGCCCATTATCTGCGCAAGGTCATGCGCCGCTCCGATGGTGATAGGATCGGCCTGTTCAATGGCCGCGACGGCGAATGGCGCGCGATTATTCAGACGCAGGGTAAGCAAGACTGCACAGCTACGCCGCATGAGCTGATTCAGCCCCAGACCGCTACGCCGGACCTATGGCTAATCTGTGCGCTGATCAAGCGCACGCGTCTGGAAATTGTCGCCGAGAAGGCGGCGGAGCTCGGTGTTCGGGAAATTCATCCGGTTCTCACCGAATACACCAATGCCCCGCCAATGAAAGTGGAACGCCTTTGCGCCATTACCATCGAGGCGGCGGAACAATGCGGGTTGGTCAGTGTGCCAAAATTGCTGGCTCCGGAAAAGTTGCAGACCATTCTGGACGGATGGCCAGCGGAACGCCGCATTCTGTTCTGCGACGAATCGGGGGCGGGGAAGGCCGCCATCATCGCGCTGCAGTCTGCCGCCAGGGAACGTGCGCCCTGGGCGGTGCTGACCGGGCCCGAGGGCGGGTTCAGCCCGGCGGAACGGGCGCGGCTCCTGTCCATGCCGCAAACGCTCGCTGTTTCGCTGGGTCCGCGTATCCTGCGTGCGGACACGGCCGCGATTTCGGCCCTTGCCCTATGGCAATCCGTGTGCGGAGACTGGGATACCGGCCCAGTAGCACTGGCTGATCAGCCAGTGTAGAGTGCGGCCATAAAAATTACGCCGTTGCGGAGGAAGCAGTATGTCGGGACCCCAGTCAGCCAGCGGCCAGATCGAAAATGTATCCGATCTGGTTGATTATATTGCCTCCGGCAATAAGCCCAAAGAACAATGGCGCATCGGCACCGAGCATGAAAAATTCGGCTTCCATCTTGCCGATAACAGCACGCTTCCGTATGAAGGCCCATCCGGGGTGCGCGCCCTGCTGGAGGGCATGCAGCGCTTTGGCTGGCAACCCGTGATGGAAGGCGGCAATGTGATCGCCCTCACGATGAATGGCGGCGCCATCAGCCTGGAGCCGGGCGGGCAGTTTGAACTTTCGGGCGCGCCTTTGGAAAATCTGCACCAGACCTGTGCGGAAGTGAACACCCACCTCAGGCAGGTGCGCGAAGTGGCGGATGAACTTGGCATCGGATTTCTCGGTCTGGGATTTACGCCGAACTGGACGCGCGCGGAAATTCCGGTGATGCCCAAGGGGCGCTATGGCATCATGACACGCTATATGCCCAAGCGCGGCGATCACGGCCTGGATATGATGTACCGTTCGTGTACGGTGCAGGTGAACCTGGATTATTCCTCCGAAGCCGACATGATCCGCAAATTCCGCGTCTCTCTGGCCCTGCAGCCGCTGGCCACCGCACTGTTTGCAAATTCCCCCTTCACGGAGGGAAAGCCCAATGGCTATCTCAGTTTCCGCAGCCATGTCTGGACGGACACGGATCCTGACCGCGCGGGCATGGTCCCGTTTGTGTTTGACGGGGATTTCGGCTTTGAGCGTTATGTGCAATATGCGCTGGATGTGCCGATGTATTTTGTCTACCGCAATGGCAAATATATTGACGCCTCCGGCCAATCGTTCCGGGATTTCATGGCCGGGCGGCTGCCAGCCCTGCCGGGGGGAAAGCCCACCATGGGCGACTGGGCCGATCATCTGACGACTTTATTTCCCGAAGTGCGGATGAAGAAATTCCTGGAAATGCGCGGCGCGGATGGCGGGCCATGGCGTTCACTGTGCGCGCTTCCGGCCTTCTGGGTTGGGCTGCTTTACGATCAGGGGGCGCTCGATGCGGCATGGGATCTGGTGAAAGACTGGACCACAGAAGAACGTCAGGCGCAACGTGATGGCGTGCCCCGGCAGGCGCTGCATACTCCTTTTCGCGGCGGGACCTTGCAGGATGTCGCACAGGAAGTGCTGAAAATTGCCTCTGGCGGCCTGAAGGCGCGCGCCTGCATCGGCAGCACCGGCCTCGATGAACAGCATTATCTGGATGTGCTGCTGGAAACCGCGGCAACTGGCCGGTGCCCCGCTGAAATTTTACTTGATCAATATCACGGCCCGTGGAAGGGCAGTGTACTGCCCGCCTACAAGGAATATGCCTACTAGAGCAACACGCGATCATATAGAGCCGGGCGGTTCCAGATGACGGCGCGCCGCTCTGGCCGATCCTAAAGACCGCTCATGCGCAGGATATTCTCGCGCACGATATCGGGAGACTCCATTGGCAGAAAATGGCTGGCGCCATCCACCGGAAAGATTTTTGCGGATGGATGCAACCGCGCCATGCGGCGCGTCACGGGAAGCGAGCATGTGGAATTCACATTGCCATGGATGATGGTGATGGGGACCCGGATGCGGGCCAGCCGGTCCCAGATATAGGTGCCGCTGGACCGGAAAATATGTGCCTCCCATGTGGGCGCGCAGGACAATTCGACCTGGCCGTCCGCGCGATCCCGCGTGCCGCCGGTAATATAGTCCCGCAATACCGCTTCGGGCCACGAGGCGAAGGCGCCCCGCCCGTTATAGGATTTGAATATGGCCTCTCGATCAGCGAACACGGCCCGGCGTTTCATCGCGCCTTCCACCAGCCCATTTGCCTGATGCGGTATGTTCATCCAGCGCTTGGCGCGCATGACCCAGGATTTCAGGAAAGGCTGCAGCACAGGCTCCACCGCCAGCACGCCGCTGACCAGATCGGGCCGCAATTCCGCCAGCAGAAGGCTTGTCGTTGCCCCCAGCGAATGCCCCACAAGCAGGCTTGGGCGATCGCCTGATTCCAGAAAACGGATCAGGTCATGGCGAAACACGTTCCACGACAATGGCGCCTGCGGGTCGGCTGTAGCGGTGCTGAAGCCATGGCCGCGGGCATCGACCGCCTGAATGCGCAGGCGCCCGGCCAGCGGCGTCAGTAGTTGGCGGTAGGTTTGGGCGTTAAACCCGTTGGCGTTGGACATCACCACGCGCGGTGCCTTGGGGGGCCCGCCCCAGTCGAGATAGGACAGTTCGCCATCGGGCAATGCGCACATGCGCCGTTGCGGCGCTGCGGCGCCAAGGTCGCGCGGGTCTGCGTTCACTGGAATTATGCCCCGGCCATATTAGCGTGGATCCATGATCAGAACCGTGCCCTGAGCCGCGATGCAGGGGCGTCCATCATTATCCATGCGGATTTGCACGACCGCCGTGGTGCGGGTCATGCTGATGATCTCGGCCTCGGCGCGCACGGTGCCCTTGCTGACAGGCGCCAGCAGATTAATCTTGAATTCCGCAGTGGCGGCCCACTGCCCCTTTTTCATGTGCGGATAGCACACACAGCCCAGCACATGATCGGTAAAGGCCGACATGACGCCGCCATGCAGATTGCCGAACGGCGTCAGCAAATCATCTTTCACTTTTAATTCGGCCTCCAGTCTGCCGGGGCTGAACGCCAGCAGCCGGATGCCCAGAAACTTCACCAGCCCGCCGGCATTTTCATGGCTGGCGATAAAGCGTTCACCGATCGCTTTATCGAATATTTCCTGCATTTTATCGGCGTGGGCCGCCATTGCCGTTACCCCGTTTTTGTCTGATGCGCCTGTCGCAGTTTGTTTGCGGTTCTTAAAGCAGTTTTGACGGGCTTAAATCCAGAGGAATTTTCTGCTCCTTCTTTTACGTCTTCGTGTTTAATTCGTGAAACGGACATCGACTGTCACGCCACCGGCGCTTCGATGACCGCATCCCGGCGGATTTGCGCTTCGCGCAGGGCAATATAGGTCGTGGACGCGAATATCACAGCCCCGCCCAGAAACACCCATATGTCCGGCGTCTGGGCGAAAAACAGATAACCGACCATGGCGGTCCATATCAGCTTGGTAAAATCCATCGGCAGCAGGGCGGTTAAATCCGACAGTTTGAAAGCCTCCGTAAAGGCCAGTTGCGCCGCCGTGCCCAGGCCGGCCATCAGGACCATCCAGCCCAGTTCCACGAGATTGGGCATTTTCCAGTAGGGCAGGGCCGCGATACCGGTGATAGGGGTCAGCATGATCAGCGTATAGAGGCTCTGGGTGATTGCGGATTCGGTTCTGGTCAGCACCTTGATGATGATCATGGATACTGACCAGGATATTGCTGATCCCAGAATCAAAAAATAACCCAGGCCGATTTCATTGAAGCCGGGCCGCAAAATAATTAGCGCCCCTGAGAATCCGACGATTAACGCCAGCGTACGGCGCAGGCGGATACGCTCTCCCAAAATTAGGATTGCAATGACCGTCGCAAACAGTGGCCCCATGAATGAGAGCGCGGTCACCTCGGCCAGAGGCACCAGCGACACCCCATAGAAATAGCACATCATGGACACGGCGCTCAGCAGCCCGCGCCAGACCAGCGGGCCCAGCCGGCCGGTGCGCAAATGCACCAGTCCGGCTTTGCCTGCCAGCATCGGCAGCAGCATGACCAGGCCCAGCGCGTTACGGAAAAACGCCACCTCGAAAGGATGGTGATGGTGGTTTTTGACCAGATACAGGATTATGCCGGACATGCATGACACCGCCAGGCCGGATGCAAGTATCAGCAATATGCCTTTGAGATTCCTGGAAATCGGCTGGCGCGGGGGTTTGGCGGTGAGGACTTCTGTGGTCATAAATTCTGTTTATCGTATTATACGCCGCAATGATACATGGACCAGCCGCAATTATATAAAGGCCTGAAAGGCGGGTCCGGCCACACAAAATAGGCGATTCCCCACCGGCTTCTAAATTATGGATTTTGCGCAGGGATTGTGTAGGATGTCAGAAAATATCCGCAGTTACGGGAGCAGGGAATATGATCACCAAGGGCGTTAAACAGCTCTGTGCCGATGCCGAAACCATTATCGAGACCATGACCGTTGAACAGGTATTGCAGGTCAGGGACGACCCGAATGTAGAGCTGATTGATATCCGCGACGTCCGGGAATTATGGCGGGACGGCGCCATACCCGGCGCCTGGCATGTGCCGCGCGGCATGCTGGAATTCTGGGTGGACCCGGAAAGCCCCTATGCCAAGGAGCGCTTTCAGTCCGGTAAGAAGTTCATTATCTTTTGTGCAGGCGGCCTGCGTTCCTCGCTGGCGGCGCTGGCCGTGCACCAGATGGGGCTGTCGCCCGTCGCGCATATGCGTGGCGGCTTTGGCGGATGGAAAGCCGCTGGCGGCCCCGTCGAAACCGTCGAGCAAAAAAATTAGCGGGCCAGCCTTCTTAGGCCCAACCTTTAGTTGCGCCGGATGTTCTGGTTATCGTGATAGGTAAGCGTTAACCATAACAGGATTGCGCTATACAATCCGGTGGCCGTTAGCACGAGTGTTAGAAAAGTCTGTTCGCTGCCGGTCATGATAAGCACCCATCTTCAGTATTTCGCGATGGGAAGTTACATCTGACCGGCCGGATTTTATTTGATCGGGATCAAATTTCCGGCCTCATTTTGTAAAAGGCGATCAGGCAAAGACGGTCTTCAGAAAGGCCAGTTGGTCCTGGACGCCAGCTTTCAGCCATTCGCTCTGATACAGATCAAAATGGCCGCAGTCATATAACTTCACCACAATATTTCTGCGTTTGCGCGACTGTTTGTGCAGTTCATTCAGGGGCGGCGGCGCAATCACATCGCGTCGGCATAGCTGTTGCAATTGCGGGCAGGTTAGCTGGTAAATGTACCGGATCGGCCGGTAAAATGGCATGTCCAGCACAATGCGCGCCATGGTTTCGTTGCGCCAGTTGGCAGGTGCGATAGCCTTGTATCCTGCCTCTGAATCCGGGCTGGTCATAAACGCCAGCGCGCTGGGCGGCCCGACCAGGGGCAGCATGACCGGGCTGCGTCCCAGCATGGCGTTAAGTTTGTCCCGAAGGCCTGCCTGCAACAGCCGCAGCCCGGGGCCTATTCCCGAACAACGCAAACGGGCGGCAAGCAGGGCAACGCCATCAAGCGCCCGGCCTTGTGAAATCACCGCCGCCACCCGGCGGTCGAAATAGGCTGTTTCAATTACATGGCCGGCGGAAAAGGACGTTCCCCACAGCGCCACACGGGATGGATCGACGTCCTTAATGTCGCGGGCGAAAGCGGCCGCCGCCATCCAGTCTTCAAGCTGTTTTTTTATGGAAATCAGTTGCCGTGGTTTGCCATCGCTGGCGCCGAAATGCCGGTAATCAAAAGTGACCACGTGCATGCCTTCCGGCGCGAGCCGGCGCGCAGTGGACGCCAGTCCCGCGTCCCGCCGAAGCCGTGCCCCATCACCACGCACGGGATACGCAAATATTTCGCCATTCCGTCATTCTGGGGGAGAAAGTGCCAGGCGCGGCAAACCTGCCCGCCGCTTTCAAAACTTACCTCCAGCGGCTGGGCAGGCTCAGTATTCACGGAGCCTCGTTGCTCATGATAATGGTACCGCTGGCGGCGAACATGCCGCCGACGCCATGGCAAACGGAAAGTTTGACGTCCGGCACCTGCGCGGCGGCGGTTCCGCGCACCTGACGCACGCTTTCCTGCAGCGCATACATGCCATACATGCCGGAATGCATATAACTCAGCCCCCCGCCATTGGTGTTGACCGGCAGCTTGCCGCCGGGGGCGGTGTTGCGTTCCCAAATGAAGTCCCCGGCCTCGCCCGGCTTGCAAAAGCCAAGATCCTCCAGCCCATAGAGCGGCAGATGCGCGAATGCGTCATAGATCATCAGATGATCCACGTCCGCATGGCTGATGCCGGCCTCGCCAAAGGCCTTTTTGGCGGACACCCGGAAGGCCTTCGATGTCGTGAAGTCCTCCATCTGGCTGATCATCGGGCTTTCCACACTTTCGCCCGTGCCCATTATATAGACAGGCTTTTGCGGCATGTCTTTTGCGCGTTCGGCTTTGGTCAGAATCAGGGCGCCGCCGCCATCGGTGACCAGACAGCACATCAGTTTGTGGAACGGCCATGCGATGACACGTGACTTATACACATCGTCCAGGGTAATCAGCTCGCGGTTTGTCGCACGCGGATTTCGTGACGCCCATTCCCGCTGGATCACCGCCACGTTGGCCAGTCTGTCCAGATGCACATTGTATTTTTTCAGATAGCGCAGCGCGGGAATGGTGAACATGGTGGGCGGGCCCATGATCCCGTAGGGCTGCTCGAACTGCGCCAGCAGCGACTGCCTCCCGCCGCCAGGAAAGCCCGCGGCTGCGACGCGTGAACGCCCGCTCTCGCCGTGGGTGATCAGCACCGTATTGCACAGGCCATCATTAATGGCTGCGGCCGCATGCCGGACATGCAGCATGAAGGAGCAGCCGCCGACCATCGTGCCATCGGCCCATGTCGGCGTAATGCCCAGATAATGCGCCAGATCGGTGGGCCACATGCCGGCTGTCGCCACGCCGTCAATGTCGGACGGCTTCAGCCCCGCGTCCGTCATGGCGTTGAGCGCCGCATCGGCATGCAGCATGATTTCCGACATATCCGGAATTACGCCCAGCTTTGTTGTTTCCGCCGCGCCGACGATGGCGATTGATTTGCTTTTCATTTTGATTCCCCTTTTACGCTTTGGCGGGTCTGAATTTGGGCAGCGTGATGTTCTCGTCCCATTCTTCGAACGCCACCTCAAGGGGCATATCCAGCTGCAGGGCCTCGGGGGTTTGCGGACAGCCAATGATATTGCTCATCATGCGCGGTCCTTCAGCCAGTTCGACGACGGCAATGGCGAAGGGTTCCTGACCGGCGCGCAATTGATGGCTGATCACATAGCTGTAAAGGGTTGCCTTGCCGCTCACCTTCTTCGCCGTCACCTTGCGCGAGGCGCATTTGGGGCAGAACGGGCGCGGCGGAAAATAATAGCTGGCGCAGGCGTCGCATTGCTGGATCAGCAATTCGCCGCGTTTGGTTCCGTCCCAGTAATGCTGCGTCTCCGGCGTCGCGGCCGGTGAGAATTTGGGCTGTTTGGACATGTTTACCCCGCCTCGAAATATTTATTATGTCGCGTCAATTTAGCGCATAAGCCCGGATTGCGCACCCATGAAGTTAGCTGCAGGATTAAGGGCCTGCTACAGGTCCGGGCAGGCGCGGCTTTCGATCTGCACGGTGGCGTGACGTATGCCATGGCTTTGCATCAGGCGCGCCTTGATCTCTGTCAGCAGCGCCGATGGGTCCCGTTCGGGAACGGCCGCGGCATGCAGGGTTAGCAGTGTATCGCCGTCACCCAGGGTCCACGCGTGGATATGATGCACATCCTTCAGGCCGGGGACTGCCTGCAATAGATCCTGGCGCAGGGCGTCGCGGTCAAAATCCTCTGGCGCCCCCTCCAGCAAAATGTGTGTGGAGCGGCGTAATATAGCCCAGGCGGCGCGCATGATCATCCCCGCCCCCAGCAGCGAGAGCACTGGATCGGCCACCATCCATCCACCCAACAGAATGATAATTGCCGCCATGATGGCGGCCAGCGAACCCAATATATCCCCCAGAACATGCAGCGCTGCGCCGCGCATGTTCAGATTCTCCCGGTCGCCTGAATGCAATAACGCAAAACTGCCCAGATTAACCGCCAGGCCCACAACTGCGATCGCCAGCATCGGCCAAGCCAGAATTTGGACCGGCTCGGCAATGCGTAATATCGCCTCCACCGCTATCCATGCCCCAAGCGCGGCCATCACCAGGCTGTTTACAAAGGCTGACAGCACCTGAAACCGGTGATAGCCGTAGGAGCGCAGCGCGTCGGCTGGCCGCCGGGTCACGCGGAACGCCATCCATGCCAGCGACAGCGCGGCGGCATCCGTCAGCATATGCGCGGCATCCGCAAGCAGCGCCAGTGAGCCGGACCATAATCCCCCCAGCCCCTCGACCAGCATGAAGCCAGCCGTTAGAACCATGGCCTGCAGAACGCGCCGCTCATTATTGCCAGCGCTTATCGCGGCTGCTTCCTTCCGGTCCTGCTCATGCCTATGCCGCGCGTCATTCATTGGGTTTGGGTATTGGTCCAGCCCTATACAGCAGCCAGGCGCCCAGAACGGAGGTGGCGCCCACAAATGCATAGGCGCCGCCATATCCCCCAAGCCAGTCATGCACCAGGCCCACGGCCAATGGCCCTGCGGCCATGCCAAAGGCCGAGATCATGTTTCCCTGGGAATAGATGCGGGCGTAATCACGCAAGCCGAACGCCTGGGCGAAAATCAGCGGCATCAGCATCAGTATGTTGCCCACCGTCAGCCCAAAGATCGTGCTGCCGATCAATAGGGCCAGTACGCTATTGCCACCTGCGAGAGTAAACTGGGATATCCCCTGGCCAATCATCAGCAGCACTGCAAACATGTGTAGGGAATAGCGGCTGGCGAACCACCCGCCCGCCAGACGCCCGGCGGCGCTGGCGACGGACAGGAAGACGATTGAGGTGGCGGCAACAGCGGGGCTGATCCTGGTAGTGACCAGATTGAAATGGTGGGCGATGGATCCGACCTGCGCCAGCATGATCAGTAAATAGGCGGCCACGCAAAATATGAAAAAGCGCGAACGGATGGCTTCGTCATAGGGCGTCCCGGCGCGGGGTGCTGGTTTGCCCTCTATATGCACACGCAGCGGTCCGCCGTCAGGCCCCAGCCCCATCAGCGCAGGGTCAGGCTTCAGCATAAACGCCGCCGGGATGATGATGCCCAGCATATACAGGCCCGAAACCCACGGCATGGCGGACGCCAGCCCATTATGCGTAATCATGCTGGCGGAAATCGGCGTCAGCAGCATGCCGCCAAACGAAAGCCCGGTTGAGGCGATGGACAGGGCCTTGGCGCGTCCGCGTTCGAACCAGCGTGTGATTAGGGTAGCGCAGGGCACCATATTGCTGCCGGAAAAGCCTATGCCAAATACCGCATAGACCACAAAAACCTGCCAGATCTGCGTGCAGTAGGAGATCGCCATCATCGAAATACCGGCCAGCGCAGCGCCGCCTATGATGGTGTAGCGGATGTCATAACGCACGATCAGCTTGGAGATACTGAGCCCCGCAAAGCCGCTGACGACAAAAAAAACGGCAGTTGCCGCGGACGCAAGGCTAACCGAAAAACCCTGTTCGCGGGTCAGCGCGGACAGAATCACAGATATATTGTAAAAGCCGAGACCCGACGAAAAGGTCATGATGACAAATACGGACGCAACCACCCGCCAGCCATAAAATATGCGCGGCCGCGGCTCTTCACCCAAGGGGGCGTTTCTGGACAACTTCTGGCTCATCGGCGCACCATGACGCAGGCGCGCCAAACAATCAACTGGACTGCAGGTTGCCCTGAATAATTATGCGCCGATGGCTTTACCCCGCGACGTAATGGCGACAATGGAGGGGCGCGGCGGCAGGGCCGCGTCAAAATCCGGCCAGCGTGTTGAAGGGGCGTCAAACGTCGAACCTGGTTCCTGGCCGGGATGTTGCACGGCCACGAACAGCGTCGTGTCATCGGGGGTGAAACAGGGGCCGCACATTTCGGCGCCGCGCGGGACGTTAAGAAAATGCCGGGTCAGTGCGCGTCCCGGCCCGTCCACATCGGACGCCCATATCCCATCGGCAAAGCCATTCTCATTCGCGCCGTCGGTGGCGATCCACATCCGCCCCTGGCCATCAAAGGCAATATTGTCCGGTGTGGTCAGCCATCCGTCCTTACTGGTTTGCGGATGATAGCGTGCGCCGGACCCCGCATCCGCCGGGTCGCCCGCCAGAAGAAAAACGCCCCACCGGAATTCATCCGCCGCATGATCCGCCTTCGGTCCGCGCGCACCGGGCGGCGTCAGTTCCAGAATGTGCCCAAATGCGTTTCTGGCGCGCGGATTTGCGGCGTCGATTTGCGCGTCTTCACGCTTATCATTGTTGGTCAGCACCACATAGACGCGGCCATTCACCGGGTTGGTCTCGATATCTTCGGGACGGTCCATCGGAGTCGCGCCAAGCAGTGCTGCAGCGCTGCGGGCTTCGATTAAAATATCCGCCTGGCTATGAAAGCCGTTTTCCGCAGTGAGGGGCCCCTGGCCCCAGACAAGCGGCAGCCAGATCAGGCGGCCGTCGGCCTCGAATCTTGCGGCGGACAATATGCCATCATCCAGAAGCCCCAGATTGGCCTCGCGGTTCTCTGCATCAAACCGTCCAGTGCTGACATAACGATAGATGTGCTGAAACCGTTCATCGTCACCGCTATAAACCAGGATGCGCCCATCCGGCGCTATCGTTACGGTGGCCGCTTCATGCTTGAACCGGCCGAGCGCGGTGCGCTTCACGGGATCTGATTTGGGATTATAGGGATCAAGTTCAACAATCCAGCCAAAGCGGTTTGGCTCATTGGGTTCCTTTTCCACATTGAAGCGGTCATGGAACCGCGCCCACTGGAACCGGGTCTTGTCTGGCGCCACGCCATACTGTGCGTGATTGCTGGCCTCGGCGGTTTGCGCCGGATCGCCTGAAAAATAGTGGTTGAAATTTTCCTCGGCAATCAGCACCGTATTCCACGGCGTGACGCCACCTGCGCAATTATTCAGTGTACCAATTACTTTTATCCCATCCGGATCGCCGGAGGTTTTCAGCCGTGCATGCCCAGCCGCAGGGCCGGACACCCGCATGGGCGTCGACAGGCTGCTGATGCGGCGGTTGAACGGGCTGTCAGCAATCGCTTTCCAGGCGCCGTTCACTAATTTTACCTCCACTATCGAATGCCCATGCGCCGACATTTCTATCTCTACCTGTTCGCGGCTTAACTCAGGCGCCTGACCCGGCAAGGCCGGCTCCGTTACCCGGCAGCGCCATCGATGCGCGTCTGGACGGATGCGCCCAGACCCGGAAACATCATGCGGGAAGTGGTGAATTCATGATTGACGCAGAGCAGGCCATGATTGGATCTTTTTGATTGCGGCGGAAGCGGCATGAAGGCCATAAAGTCATTATTAAAGCCAAACTGGCGTTCCTGCGCGGCGGCGGTCTGGCGCATCGGGTCAAAGGCTGGCGCATCCGGATAGACGGGGTCACCCCAGCGGATCACAATCTGTTGCGCATAGGCGGCGGGGACGTGAAAGGTCTCGTCCAGAACATGCGGCAGTTCTTCAAAGACCAGACTGGATGGCCCTTTGGAGGGCACGGATGCCTGCTGCGCTCTTGCAACAGGCCATGGCAGGCCAAAGGTGCCGCTAACGGCGGTGGCCGCGCCAAGTCCGCCGATAAACGTGCGGCGGGTGGAAGGGTAAGCTATCAACTGACCAAGATTTGTATCTTCCTGTACGTTGTTCATTTTCCTCTCCCATTTTTTTAAGCTTTTTACGGGAGCGGTATTACTCTTTGATTACAGTTAACAAACAATTAATCATCCAATGCAGATTATATCGTTCTCAAGATGAACCGGAACGGGCGTCAGGCTTCTGCCTTTGCAGGGCCCCGATATGCAGTGCCCATCCTGGATACGGAATAACGCGCCATGCGTGCCGCACAGCAAATGAGATTTTTCAAGATTGAAAAAACGGTCCGGCAGGTAATCCAGCGGCGTATGCGCATGCGGGCAGTCGTTGACATAGGCATGCAATTTTCCGCCGCGCCACACCACGAACATATCGAAGCGATTGACATCTTCGCCGAACAGAAACCCCCTGGCGCCGGACTCGGGCAGGGCGTCAAGACGGCATAACGGTGTGCCCGCAGGCGGTGCGCCGGGAAACCGCAGATAGGCGGGGCCAGTCGTTTCAGGCATTATAAAAACATATCCAGTATCCGGAATTAAATGTTGGTGCCAAATATATACGGCCAGGCTCAGTGCGGGCGCAAACAGAGCATTAGAGCAGTATGCGGTCATCTGGAATCGTCCAGATTTCCAGATGACCGCATACTGCTCTAGGACTTGATGCGTTGGCGCTTGGACGCATACATGGCCTCATCAGCCTTGGCCAGCGCCATCGCGGGGTCATCTCCGGGTCCAAACATATAGATGCCGTGCGAGGCTGAAACGCCATATTCTTCGCCGTCTGACTGAAAGCGCAGGGCGCCGATGGCCTCGGCCAGCTTTTGGGCCTTCTGGGTGGCGGCGTCAGCCCGGTTATTGACCAGTATCACGCCAAATTCATCGCCTCCCAGCCGTCCGACCACATCGGAATTGCGGGTGTTTTCAGTCAGCACGTCCGCGACCCGCTGCAATACCTGATCCCCGGCGGCATGGCCAAATCTGTCATTGACGGGCTTGAAATTATTGAGATCGAAAAACACCAGCGCCGCGGGCGTTTCATAGCGGTCTACAAAGCCCTTTATCCGAGTCATTTCCCGCACGAAGCCGCGCCTGTTCAATAAACGCGTCAGGGTATCGTTCTCGACCAGTTTCTCCAGATGATCAATGCGTCTGGTGGCGCGTTCCAGCTCCTGCCGGAACTTGTCGACCTCCTGCATCAGGTTCATGATCGCTTCACGCACCTTGGGGGTGAATTCCGCTTCCGGTATGCCCATGATGCTGGCGGAATCTTTCGTGGCGGCCACAGGCGCGGCCTGTCCGGGCGGGGCCTTACCTGGCGTCACGGCCCTTGTGGCGCGCACCCCCGTGGTTGCTTTGGAGTCGGTGATTTTCATTTATGCATCTTCGTGGCGGGAGGCGGCGTCCTGTGCCAGGGTGTGAGTAAGAGGCGAGTGTAAACGAAACATTATCGAAAGTGTGTTAACGATCCGTAGATAAACGCCAATTACTGGGGCGGCAGACTGTGAAAATATCACCGGAATGACGGAGTGCGCAATTATAAGGTCCATTACGCCATCGGCCAGGACAAGACAGCCAGGCGGCGGCGGCCAGGGCGCGGGTGGACAAATTTACGTCTTCTTTTTACGTCTTCTTTCAAAATTCAGGCTGCGGCTTTATGGTGCCGGATTAATAGCGCCGTAATAGTATATAGCGTAGGCGGCATCAGGGAGCGCCAGCAATGGCTAGAGGCAAGGCACTGATCGGGATAATCATGGGCAGCCAGTCGGACTGGCCGACGATGCGCCATGCGGCGGAAACGCTCACAACGCTAAAGGTGCCCTTTGAGAGCCGGATCATTTCCGCCCACCGCACGCCCGACCGCCTTTATGCTTACGCCAGGGGCGCGCGGGACAAGGGGCTGAAGCTGATCATTGCGGGCGCGGGGGGTGCTGCGCATCTGCCCGGCATGACCGCTGCACTGACGTCTCTTCCGGTGTTTGGCGTGCCAATAGAAAGCAAAATTCTGAAAGGACAGGACAGTCTTTTGTCCATTGTGCAGATGCCGCCGGGCATTCCTGTTGGCACCTTGGCGATTGGTGAGGCCGGCGCTGTCAATGCGGCGCTGCTTGGCGCGGCCGTTCTGGCGCTGAATGATATGGCGCTGGCCAAAAGGCTGGACGCCTGGCGCGACAAACAGACCAGGTCCGTGGCCGTTCAGCCCGCTGACAAGGCCTGAGTCTGGTGCTTGCGCCCGGCAGCACCATTGGTATTCTTGGCGGCGGTCAGCTTGGCCGCATGCTGGCGCTGGCGGCGGCCCGGCTCGGACTGAAATCGCATATATTCTGTCCGCCCGGTGATAATCCCGGCAGCCATGTCTGTGATAGCATTACTTTGGCCGAATATGATGATGCCGCCGCGCGCGCGCGTTTCGCGGCCGCCGTGGATGTGGCCACCTATGAATTTGAGAATGTGCCGGTGGACTGCGTGGCGGAAATTGCGGCCAGGGTTGCGGTGCGCCCCGGCGTCGAGGCGCTCCGCATTTCTCAGGACCGGCTGACCGAGAAAAATTTTCTCGCAGGTCTTGGCATTGTCACCGCGCCTTTCGCTTCTGTCGATGATGCAGCCGCGCTGACGCAGGCGGTGGCGCGGATCGGGCTGCCGGCCATTCTAAAAACCCGCCGGCTGGGTTATGACGGACGGGGTCAGTCCATGCTTCGCACCGTGTTAGACGTGCCGGGTGCATGGGAAAGGGTGGGCGCATCGCCTTCCATTCTGGAAGGCTTTGTGGATTTCGAGAGGGAAATTTCCGTCATCGCCGCCCGTGGAATAGATGGGTCGATCGCCAGTTACGACCCGCCGGAAAATCTTCATAAAGATGGTATTCTGGCAATTAGCCGCGTACCAGCCCAGATCCCGGACGCCATCGCCCGCGAGGCAGCAGCGCTGACATCGCGCATCCTGACCGAAATGGATTATACGGGCGTGATCGGGGTTGAATTTTTTGTGTTAAAGGACGGGCGGCTGGCGGTGAATGAATTTGCGCCGCGCGTGCATAATTCCGGTCATTGGACGCTCGATGCCTGCGCCATCAGCCAGTTTGAACAGCATATCCGGGCCATCTGCGGCTGGCCGCTGGGCGATACGGCGCGCCACAGCAATGCGGAAATGCAGAACCTGATCAGTGCGGATGTGATGCAGTGGTCTGCGCTGGCGGTTGAACCCGGACTGTGCCTGCATCTTTATGGCAAGGATGCGCCCCGCCCGGGACGCAAAATGGGGCATGTGACACGCCTGTTTGACAAATCCGGAACTCTGGTCAGGTAAAAGAACATGATGCGCATTCCGCCTGAAAGCAGAATTAATCCGGAATATCCGGGATATAAGTCATGACGGTAACGGTCCGCTTTGCGCCCAGCCCGACGGGGCGCTTGCATGTCGGCAATATCCGCACGGCGCTGGTGAACTATCTGTTTGCGCGGGCGCATGGCGGCAAATTTGTCCTGCGCATTGATGATACGGACCGCGAGCGTTCGACCAAAGAATTTGAAGATGGCATCCTGGCTGATCTCGCATGGCTGGGCATGCCGCATGATGCGTTCCTGCGCCAGTCGGAACGCATGACCCGCTATGCGCAAGCGGCACAGGATCTCAACACGCGCGGGCTGCTCTATCCCTGCTATGAAACAACGGAGGAGCTTGAGCTGAAACGCAAGGTGCAACTCGGGCGTGGCAAACCCCCTGTCTATGATCGCGCGGCGCTGAAACTCACCGATGCGCAAAAGCAGGCGTTTCAGGATCAGGGGGTTGCCCCGCACTGGCGGTTTCTGCTGAGCCACGAAACCGTCGCCTGGCGCGATCTGGTGCATGGCGATGTGGCGATCAATACGCAGAATCTGTCGGACCCGGTGCTGCTGCGCGCCGGCGGGCAGCCGCTTTATACCCTGCCCAGCATTTGCGATGACATGGACCTGGCGATCTCTCACGTCATTCGCGGCGAGGACCATCTGACCAATACAGCCGTGCAGATTCAACTGTTCAGGGCGATGGGGGGAACGGTACCTGTATTCGGGCATTTTCCGATGCTGACGGGCGCGGGCGGCGAGGGCCTCTCGAAACGGCTGGGTTCGCTGGGGGTCGAAAGTCTGCGCGAGGAGGGTCTGGAACCGATGGCGCTGAACAGCCTTCTGGCGCGCCTTGGCACTTCCGATCCGGTGGAGCCGCGCCAGAACATGGAGGAACTGGTGGCGGGGTTCGATATCACCCATATCGGCCGCGCCAGCGTCAAATTCGATCCCAATGATCTGGGCCAGGTGAATGAACGTATCCTGCACGCCATGCCCTTTGCGGCGGCGGAGCCCCGCCTCAAGGCCCTGGGGGTAGGGGGCGGCGCGGCCTTCTGGGACATGGCGCGCGCCAATCTGAACCGATTTTCCGGCGTGCGGCTATGGTGGGAGGTGGCCGTTGGCCCGGTCACCCCGGCTCTGACCGAGCCGGATTTCCTTGCCGCCGCCGAGGCCCTGCT
>SHWM01000013.1 GCA_009693835.1 Alphaproteobacteria bacterium | reverse complement strand
TGAGGCTAGACTTTGCCGGTTCTGATGGACAGCCCCGCCTGGCTTTGTTATACGCACCGTTCCATGCAAAGCGGGTGATTAGCTCAGTTGGTAGAGCAGCTGACTCTTAATCAGCGGGTCGCAGGTTCGAATCCTGCATCACCCACCATGAAATCAATGACTTAGAGCAGTTTGTGACCGGGCTGAAGCAGACCCCTCCCCAACCCTCGCCGTTTGCAGGGGAAGGGAGGCGTTTGGTCTTGCGTCCCCCCTCCAGGCGACGCCGAGACGACCCGCGGCGCCAGCGCCAGCGCGGGCGAGAGGGGATCATCAGAACAGAAGCGGTGGACGGCAAGTTAGGCGGCGAGCACTGGCGTGGCAGTTAAGCCTGCGCCAGTGCAACGGCTAGAACACCGTAGGACCGGTGTTTCAGCTAATGGCCGCCTGACGACACACTTTGCCGACGATATAGGCGACACCTTCAGGGCCCACCTTTGTTGTGTGCTGACACCCTGCCAATATTTCACAGTGATCGCCAGCGCGGAATGTCACGGCCTTGTTGTCGCGGGTTACCGTGGTCTCACCGCTCAACACCATGATCCGCACGTCAAAGTCGTGCGCGTGCAACTCCTCGACGAAGCAGGGCTGCTGACCGCCATGCACGACCTCAAAACCCTCGCGGCGCAACTCACTCTCGAACGCCTCGCGGGTGAGCGGTCCCTTGCGGCGGAGGCCCGAGAGCACGGCGACGCCTTCTGGCCCAACATGCTCGGCATGCATGCAGCCCGCAGGCACTTCGAAGCACTGCCCCGTCCGGAAGGTGACCGGGGTGTTGTCACGGGTAATGGTGATTTCGCCACCCAGGACCAACACCCTGGCGTCGAACTCATGGCAGTGATTTGGCGAAACCTTATTCGGCTTCTGGCTGCCATTTAAAACCCGAAAGCCATCAGAACGCAGGTCTGCGTCGAACTTGGACTGGTCCATCATCTTTACTCCTTACTCCTTGCTGGGATGCGCAACTTTTCACTATGAAGGACGGTTTGTCAACATTGGGGGACCAGCCGGGTTAGGGGCCGGGCGCGCCAAATGGTCTGGCGTTTCTCACCGCAACAGGGGAACATCGCTGCGCATCAGTGCTATCTGGCCTGGGACCATTTAGAATAATTTAACCTAGTTGGACATTATACTGCAGTTAGCGGCAATAGTCTGCGGAAGCGTCCTTTCGTATACTGCGGGTGCCTTCGCAAAGATTTGAAAGTTAGTGGTTCCTCGTTTGGCGGCCTAAAAATATTCCGGAGGCACTGAAAATACCCACGCCGGTCCAGACCTATGTCGTTTATGTGCTGGGCAGTTATGATGCCTGCGGCAGGCGCACTTATGTGGGATGCACGACCGATATGGATCGGCGGCTGGCCGAACATAATTCCGGCACGGGGGCACGTTCAACCCGTGGACGGGAATGGCGGGTCCTCTATACCGAATCCGCCCAGAATCGCAGTGCGGCTCAGGCCAGGGAATATGTCCTGAAAAAGGATCGGGGTTTTCGCAAGATGCTCGCCACCCATCTCCCCTGCCGGGAATATACTCCCGCGGAGTAACCGGGCCTCATCCGATACGTAAATGGCTGCCAGGTCCACACATGCTCAAGACCCACAGCAGGTCCTTCCGGCGCAGCGCCACACAGCCTGCTGTAGGCGCGAAATTGGCTTTGACGACATGCAGGAAAATGGCGCTGCCCAGGCCATCCACGACCGGCGCATCATTATATCCCAGCACGACGACAAGGTCATAGAGCGGGTCAGCGCGGGCGAGGCGTTCAGCGCTGGCGCTGATGGGTAATTGGACCTGCTGGTTGTAGAAGGCATGGCCCGGCGCGTCGCACCAGCCATCGCAGGGGCCAATGGGCCTGATCTTTAATCCCGTACGGGGCGGGGGCAGGCGATCAGCGCGGTATAAAACCCGGCGCAATTCAAATACGCCCTGTGGCGTCGCGCCGTCGCCTTCGCGTTTTTGCCGGCGCAGGCCGCTCCGTCCAATGGCGCAGGGAAAGCTGCGGCCACCCGCCTGTAACAGGCCACGTGTAGGCCGGATATGCGGGATGAGGCGGAGTTTCAAACCCGCCTACGCATCAAAGTTGCCGGACAGCGCCGCCCGCATCTGGGGCGTAAGCTGCGCCATATGCGCATAATTTTCATGCTCGAAGCCGACCAGTAATTTCTGGGCCGGGTCACGGAAGGCGGCAATCGCGGAGGGCGTAAAGGGGAAATGCAGAAAATGCACCGAGGAGGTCTTGCCATCTTCTCGCGTACGGTCCTCGCCCGGCTCGGGCACCGCCATAATGCGAGCGCCGCCTGCCTGCATGAAAATATCGCGTTCAATATAGGACAGCGTGCGCAATATCCGCTCGCGCCGCACCGGGTCTTCAATTTCAAACATCAGGGTACAGACAAGTTCGGCCCCCTGCGGCACCAGCGGATTATAGGCGGCCAGTTCATCCTCGATCTGCTCCTCGCCGCCTTTCTCGATGTACAGCATTTCCTGAATCTGCTGCAGCATGGTGTCATAATTTTCAAAATAAAACGTCGCCACCGGGCCCACCTCGCTCCGGCGATGCTGTTTCAATGCGACCATCTCTGCCCGCCGCTGCTTGCGCGCGGCCGCATATTCGTCAATATCAAAAGTTGCCTTCGCCAGCCGGGCGATTAACGCGTCGTCCGGCAGCAGCAGCGGCCATTCAAATTTCAGCATCAGCCCGCAACTCGCGGTCAGTGTGATGATGTCATAGCCCTTGCCGATCCATTTGATCAGCTCACGCGATACTTTGTCCGCCTGCTTGGCGACGCGCGGCAGATTGCCCTGTTCAAGAAACGGCATGCCACAACAGGCGGGATAGACCACTTCGATTTCGACACCGTTCCTGGCCAGCATGGCGCGCGCCGTCATGCCGATGCCGGGATTATTATAATTTACAAAGCATGTCGCATAGAGAACCGCCTTGCGGCCATAGGCTGGGGCGTCTTTATTGACTTCGGGCGGCGCGGATTTGGCGGACATCACAAAAGTGCTGGAATTGAATTTGGGCAGCTCCGCCTTTGCGTCAATACCGGCGATCTTTTCAACGATGGGCCGGGTCAGTTTATTGGTGGCGGAGGATCCCCAGTTCACCAGCGGGGCCAGGGGCCGGGCCAGCGTTCCATTGCGGTCCATCTCGGCCAGTTGTCCGGGTACAAAATCCGCATTGCCTTTTTTGTATTCAGCGGCACGGTAACGCAGCATCAGATGCGGGAAATCCAGATTGAATTCATGCGGCGGGACATAGGGGCATTTCGTCATGAAGCACATGTCGCACAGCGTGCAGGCCTCAACGACAGGGGCAAATTGCTTGCTGTCGACATTGTCCAGTTCGCCTGTTGGGCTTGCGTCCACAAGATCAAACAGGCGCGGGAACGAATCGCAAAGATTGAAGCAGCGGCGGCAGCCATGACAGATGTCAAACACCCGGTGCAGTTCGGCGTCGAGCTTCTCCATGTCGTAGAAGTCCGGATTGTTCCAGTCCAGCGGGTGGCGAACCGGGGCCTCTGTGCTGCCTTCTTTCATAGAGATATTCCGTATTTGCCGTAGAACCCCTTCCCCCTGGAAGGGGGAGGGGTGGGGTGGGAGTCTAACGGGGCCGGTCTGATCGAATCCGAAGCCGATCCTCTCCCTGTCCCTCCCCTTTTCAAGGGGAGGGAACCCCGCCATATTTTTTGCCCATTTGTCACGAGGAGGGATAGCGGGCGGCTACCTGTGAAATCTTAGCTATCAAGCGTGGTCAGCGCCTTGGTGAAGCGTCCTGCATGGGACTTTTCAGCCTTGGCGAGGGTTTCAAACCAGTCGGCGATTTCAGCAAAGCCTTCCTCGCGGGCGGCGCGCGCCATCCCCGGATACATATCTGTATATTCATGGGTTTCGCCCGCCACCGACGCCTTCAGATTATTGCTGGTGGAGCCGATGGGCAGCCCGGTGGCCGGGTCGCCGACCATTTCCATGAATTCCAGATGGCCATGCGCATGGCCGGTTTCGCCTTCCGCAGTGGAGCGGAACACCGCCGCCACGTCATTATAGCCTTCCACGCCGGCCTTTTGCGGGAAATACAGATAGCGGCGGTTGGCCTGGCTTTCGACGGCAAAGGCGGCTTTGAGGTTGTCTAGGGTTTGGGCGCCTTTGAGATTCATCAGTGTCCTCTTAGCCGTTTCCGCGCGACGCGCCGTCTCCGCCGGCTTCCCGCAGGAGCGAGAATGAAGGCGATCTCTCCCCATGTCGCGTTAGACGGTGTTGGATATGCCGAAAAGCCAGCATGCGGTGAATAGCGGCGCTATTCGCCGCATGCCAAAAAATTTGCTGTTCGGAAAAATTTGAATCATTTGATATTATGCAATATCGAAACGATCCGCATTCATGACCTTCGTCCATGCTGCGACAAAGTCTTTTATAAATTTCTCTTTGTTATCGTCTTGAGCATAGACTTCAGCATAAGCGCGGAGAATCGAGTTGGACCCGAATACGAGATCCACGCGCGTCGCTGTCCATTTGACCGTGCCCGTCTTGCGATCAATGATTTCATAAAGGTTATCGCCTGCGGGTTTCCATTTGAACTTCATGTCCGTCAGGTTCACAAAGAAATCATTGGTCAGAGCGCCAACGCGGTCAGTGAACACACCATGCTTGGTTCCGCCGTGGTTTGTACCCAGAACACGCATACCGCCAACAAGTGCCGTCATCTCGGCTGCGGTAAGTCCCATGAGCTGCGTGCGATCAAGCAAAAGCTCTTCCGCACTGACGGCATAGTCCTTCTTAAGCCAGTTACGATAACCATCATGGATAGGCTCAAGCACCTCGAAAGATTCTGCATCCGTCATTTTTTCCGTCGTATCACCACGGCCAGGAGCAAAAGGAACCGTAATGTCAAAGCCTGCCGCCTTGGCGGCCTGCTCAACACCCACATTACCGGCCAGAACGATAACATCCGCGACGCTTGCGCCTGTACTGGCCGCAATGCCTTCAAGCACTGAAAGCGCCTTTGCAAGACGCTTGGGCTCATTGCCCTCCCAATCCTTCTGGGGCGCAAGACGAATGCGGGCGCCATTAGCGCCGCCACGCATATCTGAACCACGGAAGGTTCTGGCGCTGTCCCAACAGGTGGTGACCATTTCGCTTATGCTAAGACCGCTTTTCGCAATGGCTGCCTTGACGGCATTCACATCATAACCCTTACTTCCAGCGGGAACAGGGTCTTGCCAGATTAGATCTTCCTTTGGAACATCCGCTCCAATATAGCGCACTTTCGGCCCCATGTCGCGGTGCGTCAGCTTGAACCATGCGCGCGCGAAAACGTCAGAGAAATATTCCTGATCTTTATGAAAGCGCTCAGAAATTTTTCTGTAGATAGGGTCTTTGATCATGGCCATGTCGGCATCGGTCATGATTGGATTATGGCGAATGGATGGATTTTCAACATCAACAGTCTTGTCTTCTTCCTTGATGCTGATTGGCTCCCATTGGTTGGCGCCGGCAGGGCTTTTCTTAAGCTCCCAATCGTACTTGAAGAGAAGGTGGAAATAGCCATTGTCCCACTTGGTGGGATTGGTGGTCCATGCGCCCTCAAGGCCGCTTGATACGGTGTTGGCGCCATGGCCTGAACCTTTCGGGTTAAGCCAGCCAAACCCCTGTTCTTCAAGATCAGCCCCCTCAGGTTTTGGCCCCAGCACGCTTGCATCGCCATTACCATGAGCTTTGCCTACCGTATGCCCGCCAGCGGTAAGGGCAACCGTTTCTTCATCGTTCATTGCCATGCGCAAAAAAGTAACGCGTATATCCTGCGCGGTTCTCAGTGGATCAGGCTTCCCATCAACGCCTTCCGGGTTCACATAGATTAGCCCCATCTGAACGGCGGCAAGTGGATTTTCAAGGGACTCGCTATCCTTACCATCATAGCGGCCCTTGGCCAGCCACTCTTTTTCGGAACCCCAGTAGATATCTTTTTCAGGATGCCAGATATCGTCACGGCCAAAGCCAAACCCGAAGGTCTTAAGGCCCATGGATTCATAAGCAATATTACCCGCGAGGATGATAAGGTCAGCCCAGCTTATCTTGTTGCCATACTTTTTCTTGATGGGCCAAAGCAAACGGCGTGCTTTATCCAAGTTCACGTTATCCGGCCAGGAATTCAATGGAGCAAATCGCTGGTTGCCTGTGCCGGCACCGCCGCGGCCATCAGCAATACGATACGAACCCGCGGCATGCCATGCCATACGGATCATCAGGCCGCCATAGTGCCCCCAATCCGCAGGCCACCATTCCTGACTGTCCGTCATCAGGGCATGAAGGTCCTTTTTCAAAGCGCTGGCATCCAGTTTTTTTAGCGCTTCGCGATAATTAAAGCTTTTATCCAACGGGTTGGTTTTTGTGTCGTGCTGGTGCAAAATATCAAGATTGAGAGCGTTTGGCCACCAATCCACATTTGATTTGCCAGTGGTGGTATTTCCACCATGCATCACGGGACACTTATTAGCGTTGCTCATCTTTTTCTCCTTTTATGTTTGTGGTTTTTTGACAAGCGGGACATGTCCCCTGACCTGGTTCTCGTTTATGCACCACGGGGAAGTTGAGCCTTTTGGCAGGTTAGGGCCTTTGTCTGGGTGCGGCAAGAGGCTGGTGGCGTCTCAGTCACGAGTCTGGCGCCGCCAGCCTCTTGCCGCCGTGCGAACTGCATCGGGGTCAGATAATTCAGGCTGCTGTGCGGGCGCACGTGGCTGTAATCATGGAGCCATTCCGCCGTCAGGCGCTGCGCCCCGGACTTGGCCTGGCCTTCGCCGGCAAAAGCGGCTTCCAGATTGTCCAGAGTTTTGCTTGTTCCCAGAGCTGCCAATGGTCTTGCTCCTTGCTGGACGATGCTTGGTGGAACGGCGCCCATTTACCATAGTGAATTTAGCGGGCTGGAGCGGCAACGTCAACACTTTAGAATCATTTTAAATTGAAGCATGCAGCCATTCCCTATCCCAGGCAGGCTCAGCCTTGCCGGGACAGCCGGATGATGACATCGACTCGGGAAATCCTGGCCCCTTCCGGGATTGCCGGCACGCCGCGAATATCAATTTTTGCACCATCAATATCGATCAGCGCATTACGGCTTTCATAGAAGAAGTGATGATGGTCCGATATGTTAGTATCGAAATAGGTGCAGGCGGAGTTGACCACCACCTCGCGCAGCAGCCCAGCCGCGGTAAACTGGTGCAGCGTATTATAAACAGTCGCCAGCGACACCTTCACGCCAGCGCTCTGCGCCTGGTCGAACAGGGATTCAGCCGTGACATGGTGATCGCCCGGTTCGAACAGCAATTGCGCCAAGGCGATACGTTGCCGGGTAGGGCGCAGTTTAACGGCGCGTATCCGGGCCAGAACATCAATGGCGGAAGGGGAATAGGTTCTTGCTTCCATTAACAGGAATATCGTCTGTAGGACCTTATTTGTCTACCCCTACTGGTGACGGATGGTTGATAATTTGATGGAATTGCAAGACTGGTCATGTGAAAATGCTCGATACCTCGCCCGTACCCCTGCCGCAAAGTCCTGCATGGCATCTGTTCGTGCCCAAACTGATCACGGTATTGCGTGAAGGGTATGGGCTGCGCCCGTTCCGGTCTGACCTCATTGCGGGGCTGACCGTTGCGATTGTGGCGCTGCCGTTGGCCATGGCGCTGGCGATCGCTTCCGGCACTACACCCGACAAGGGCCTGCTGACCACCGTCATCGCCGGTTTTCTGATTTCTGCGCTGGGCGGCAGCCGCTTTCAGATCGGCGGGCCCACGGGCGCATTTGTCGTGGTGGTGTTCAATGTCATTCACCACCATGGTTATGACGGGCTTGTGCTGGCCACGCTGATGGCGGGCGTGATGCTTCTTATTGCTGGCGTGGCGCGCTTTGGCTACTGGATAAAATACATACCCGATCCAGTCGTGACCGGATTTACGTCCGGCATCGCAGTGATCATCTTTTCCAGCCAGGTCGGTGATATTTTTGGACTTTCCCTGTCGCATGTACCGGCGGATTTTATCGCCAAATGGGCGGCGTTCTGGGATGCACGCAGCAGCATGAATCCCTCGGCCGCTGCTGTGGCCTTCGGGGCGCTTGGCGTGATCATCGGGCTGCGGCGGATGGCGCCCAAACAACCAGGTTTTCTGATTGTGGTGGCCGGGGCCTCCCTGCTGGTCTATCTGCTGCATATCCCGGTGGACACAATAGGTTCGCGGTTCGGCGGAATTCCCAACCATCTGCCAGCTCCGCACTGGCCGGAAATCACCTTTGGGCATCTGCGGGAGCTATTGCCGAGCGCCGTCACCATCGCGTTTTTGGCAGGCGTTGAAAGCCTGTTGTCGGCGATAGTCGCCGATGGCATGACGGGCCGGCGGCATCGCTCGAACTGCGAACTGGTGGCGCAGGGCGCCGCCAATATCGCCTCCGCGCTGTTTGGCGGCATGCCAGCCACCGGCGCGATTGCGCGGACCGCCACCAATATCCGTTCGGGCGCGCGTTCGCCTGTGGCCGGCATGCTGCATGCAGTCTTTGTCCTGATGTTTATTCTGTTCCTCGCGCCTTTGGCGTCTTTCATTCCTATGGCGTCGCTGGCGGCCATACTGGTCGTGGTGGCCTGGAATATGGCCGAGATTGAAAAATTCCGTACCTTGATGCGGGCCCCGCGCGGCGAGCAGATGGTGTTGCTGCTGACCTTCGGTCTGACCGTCATGGTGGATCTCACGACCGCCATCGAGGCGGGGGTGGTCGTGGCGGACATCCTGTTCATGCATCGCATGTCCCAGACCCAATCGACGGAAGCGGGCTATCCGATGTGGCAGCATGATGAGGATGATTTTACCCGCGCGCCCAATGGCGGTTACAACCAACGGGACGCGCTGCCGGCTGGGGTTGAGGTATTTCGTCTCCGCGGCCCGCTGTTCTTTGGCAATGCCGGGCGTCTGGCGGATATACTGGACGCCCTTATCGGCCCGTGGCCGGCAAAGTTCATTCTGGTCATGAACGAGGTGCCAATACTGGATGCGACAGGGGCTGGCGCAGTCGGGGAATTTATCCGGCGTTGCCGGGCGCATGGGGCGGAAATCATCATCTGTGGCCTGCAGACACAACCACAGATAGTGATGAACCAGATGAATATTGGCCAGAATACTGCAAAATTGCAGTTTACCGGCGATTTTCCGTCGGCGCTGGCCCTGGCGAGGGGCGGCAACAGTTCGTAAACCGCTTTCGTGGATTGTTACGATATGTTACGCCAGATCACGAAAATGGGAATCTGCACTCAGGGTATCGCGCATGCCGAATAAACCGGCGAAACTGGATTACGAAGATTTGCTGCGTTGCGGCCATGGCCAGATGTTCGGCCCGGGCAATGCGCAATTACCGCTGCCGCCGATGCTGATGTTCGACCGGATCGCCCGGATCGCGGACACGGGCGGCGCGCATGGCAAGGGAGAAATTGTGGCGGAACTGGATATCCGTCCGGATTTGTGGTTCTTTGCCTGCCATTTCGAAGGCGATCCCGTCATGCCGGGCTGCCTTGGGTTGGACGCACTGTGGCAGTTGGCCGGGTTTTTTCTGGGCTGGCTCGGGGCCAAGGGCCGTGGCCGCGCCATTGGCGTGGGCGAGGTGAAATTTACGGGCATGGTCGAACCCCGGCATAAATTGGTGACCTACCGGCTGGATCTCAAGCGGGTGATCAACCGCAGGCTGGTTATGGGCGTGGCCGATGGCACCGTCAGTGTCGACGGGGATGAAATATTTCACGCCCAGGACTTGAAAGTGGGTCTGTTCAAGGCAGGCGAAACGCCGCAATAGCGGAAGGAGAGAGCGTCATGAGACGTGTCGTGGTTACCGGCATGGGCATTGTATCCAGTATTGGCAATAACACGCAGCAGGTGCTGGCCAGCCTGCGCGATGGCCGTTCCGGCGTCGAGTTTGTCGACACCTACCGCGACATGGGATTCCGCAGCCATGTCGCAGGCACCCTGAAAATTGATCTGGAAGATGCAGTCGACCGCAAACTGAAACGCTTTATGGGCGACGCGGCCGCCTATGCCTATCTTTCCATGGATCAGGCCATCCGCGACGCGGGACTGACGCCAAAGGAAATTTCGCATGAACGCACGGGAATCATTGTCGGCTCCGGCGGCCCGTCGACGCATAATATTCTGCTCGCCTGCGATACGGCGCGTGAAAAGGGCCCTAAAAAAGTGGGACCCTTCATGGTGCCGCGCAACATGTCCAGCAGCACCTCGGCCAATCTGGCGACGGCGTTTCATATAATGGGGCTGAACTATACGATTTCGTCTGCCTGCTCCACCAGCGCGCATTGCATCGGCGCGGCGGCGGAACAGATTCAATATGGCAAACAGGACGTGATGTTTGCTGGCGGGGGCGAGGAACTCGATTGGACTTTAACGGTTCTGTTTGACGCCATGGGGGCGCTGTCCAACAAATATAATGACACGCCCGCCAAAGCCTCCCGCGCCTATGACGCCAATCGCGACGGATTTGTGATTTCCGGCGGCGGCGGCTGTCTGGTGCTGGAGGAGCTGGAGCATGCGCGGGCGCGCGGCGCCAAGATTTATGGCGAACTGACGGGTTATGGCGCCACTTCGGATGGTGTGGACATGGTGCAGCCCTCGGGCGAAGGCGCGGTGCGGTGTATGCGCATGGCGATGGCGGGGCTGACGGGGCCGGTGGATTATATTAATGCCCATGGCACGTCGACGCCGATCGGGGACACCAAGGAGCTGGAGGCCATCCGCACCGTATTCGGCGATAAAATTCCGGCGATCAATTCCACCAAAAGCCTGACCGGGCACAGCCAGGGGGCGACAGGCGTGCATGAGGCGATCTATTCCCTGCTGATGCTGAATAACCAGTTTGTCTGCGTGTCCGCCAATATAGAGAACCTTGATCCGGAAGCGGCCGGCATGCCCATTGTCCGGGAACGGATTGACAATGCAAAACTGAACACGGTGCTGTCCAACAGCTTTGGTTTTGGCGGCACCAATGCGTGCCTCGCCTTTTCGCGGCTTGCGTAAGCCCATGCAAAACAAAATGGGGAGTGTGCGGCCATGACCGGTACAGGAAAGCTGATGGCCGGAAAGCGGGGCCTGGTGATGGGCATCGCAAATGATCATTCCATCGCCTGGGGCATTGCCCGGACATTGGGTGCGCATGGTGCGGAAATGGCGTTCACCTACCAGAATGAGGCGTTTGGCAGACGGCTGCAGCCGCTGGCCGATTCGGTTGGCTCGAGCCTGATGGTGCCATGCGATGTGGCGGACCAGCAAAGCATGGACAATGTTTTCGCCATGCTGAAAACCGTTTGGGGCGGGATTGATTTCATCGTGCATGCCATCGCCTATTCCGACAAGGATGAACTCAAGGGCCGTTTTCTGGACACAACGCGGCAGAATTTCCTGCACACCATGGACGTTTCCTGTTTTTCCCTGAACGAGATTGTCCGCCGCGCCGCGCCGCTGATGACCAGGGGCGGAGCGGTTGTAACGCTCACCTACATGGGGTCGGTGAAGGTGATGCCCGACTATAATGTGATGGGTGTCGCCAAGGCGGCGCTGGAGGCGAGCGTGCGCTATCTGGCCGCCGATCTGGGGCCGCTTGGCATCCGGGTGAACGCGATTTCCGCTGGGCCGATGCGCACGCTGGCGGGTTCGGCCATTGGCTCGGCCCGCTATGTGTATCGCACCTCGCGCGAGCAGGCCCCATTGCGGATAAATGTGGATCTGGAGCATCTTGGCGGGGCGGGGCTTTATCTGCTTAGCGATCTTTCGGCGGGCACGACGGGAGAAATTCATTATGTGGACGCGGGTTATAATATCATTGGCATGCCGCGCCCGGACCTGGCCAATGATCGCGGTACGGAATAACAGGGTTGCCCTGACACTGGCGGTCAGTAACCGGGAGGATAAGCATGATGCGGGATCTGCTGTTTCTGGACACCATGATCATTCCAAAAGTCATCACGGTGTTCTACTGGGTGCTGCTTCTGGTTGCGCCCGTCTCCGGTATTGGAACCATGCTGGCGGGCAGCTTTTTCTCCGGGCTGATGGTCATCGCCGGTGGCATGTTCGCCGCCCGGGTCTGGTCTGAACTGATTATCGTTCTGTTCAAGATAAACGAAGCCCTGCAAGAGATCCGGACAAAATAACATGCCGTCACAGCATCATTCGCGCCTGCTGATCATTGGCTCCGGCCCGGCTGGATATACAGCGGCGATTTATGGCGCGCGGGCGATGCTGGAACCTATTCTGGTGACGGGTCTCGATCAGGGCGGGCAACTCACCATCACCACGGACGTTGAAAACTATCCGGGCTTTGCCGAAACCATTCAGGGGCCCCGGCTGATGGAACAGATGCGCGATCAGGCGTTGCATGTGGGCGCGCGGCTGATCAACGATTACATTACCAAAGTGGATTTTGCATCGCGCCCCTTTAGCTGCACCGGCGACAGCGGCGACATCTATTCCGCTGATGCGGTCATTGTCGCCACCGGCGCGCAGGCGCGCTGGCTGGGCCTGCCGACAGAGGAGCGTTTCAAGGGCTTTGGGGTTTCGGCCTGCGCCACCTGCGACGGGTTTTTCTATCGCGGCAAGGAAGTGCTGGTCGTTGGCGGCGGCAACACGGCAGTGGAAGAAGCGCTGTTCCTGACCAATTTCGCCAACAAGGTAACGCTGGTGCACCGGCGTGACAGTCTGCGTTCGGAAAAAATCCTGCAGAACAGGCTGTTCTCCAATCCAAAAGTTAGCTTCGTCTGGGACAGTGAAATTGATGAAATTCTGGGTACGGAAAATCCGCCTGGCGTAACTGGCGCGCGTCTGCGCAATGTCAAAACCGGGGCATTGCAGGAAGTCGCGGCGCATGGCGTTTTCATCGCCATCGGCCACAGCCCTTCGACGGCCATCTTCAAGGACGTTCTGCCCATGGACAGGGACGGCTATCTGCTCAAGGCGCCGGACTCGACGGCCACCGATATACCGGGCGTTTTTGCCGCTGGCGACGTAACCGACAAGATATTCCGTCAGGCGGTCACCGCCGCCGGGCTTGGCTGCATGGCGGCGCTGGAGGCGGAAAAGTTTCTGGCCGGGCATTAGGGCTGATCATCTGGTTTCTGGCCGCCGGCGCCGATAGGATAGCGTATGATTCTGGATGAACAGACAACGCGTGAACAGATGCTGGCGCTGCTGCGCTGGCAGATGGAGGCGGGGGCGGACGAGGCGATAGGCCTGTCTCCCGCGGATCAGTTTGTGGACGCTGCCGCGAAAGACTCCGCTCTGGTTTTCCCTCCCCAGGCTACGCCGGAGCGAAGCTTCAGCTTCGCCCAGGCGGGTGAAAAGCCGAGGGGCAGGGAGGGGATCAATGTGACCGCCCCGAATTTACCCTCGCCCCTTAGACCCCCGCCCCAACCTTCCCCCTTTCAGGCGGAGGGGGGGAATCTGGTTTCCTCACGCGAAATTGCCGCAGCCTGTCATGATCTGGCGTCCTTGCGTCAGGCGATCGAAAATTTCGAGGGCTGCGCGCTAAAGACCACGGCCAAACATACGGTGTTCGCGGATGGCAACCCAGAGGCGCGGGTGATGCTGGTAGGCGAGGCGCCAGGCCGTGATGAAGATTTGCAGGGCCTGCCCTTCGTGGGGCGCAGCGGTCAGTTGCTTGACCGCATGCTGGCGGCGATACAATTGGATCGCAGTCAGGTCTACATTTCGAATATTCTTCCCTGGCGGCCGCCAGGCAACCGCACTCCCACCAACGCTGAAATTACAATGTGCCTGCCATTCATCGAGCGGCATATTCAACTGGCTTCGCCGGATTTATTGCTGCTGCTTGGCGGCATCAGCGTCAAGGCGTTGTTTAATGCGAACGAGGGAATCATGCGCTTACGGGGCCGCTGGAAAATATACCGGGCCGGTGAAAAGGAAATTCCTGCTCTGGCGACATTTCATCCCGCCTTTTTATTGCGTCAGCCGGCGCAAAAAAGGCAGGCCTGGCAGGATTTGATCACACTGCGAATGCGGCTGGATTCATTGCCCGTTAACTAAAAGCAGATTTACTGGAGCGGTATTCCCTGCTTGTGTGCGCAATGGTTAATGGTTTATTGTTGCACCAACAATTGAGGGGTTGGAGTGAAGGCAGAAAATCTAGCACGGTATGGTGCCGCCACCCTTATACGGGGCCTGGTATGTGCCGTTGTGCTGACTGGCCTGTGGGTCATGGCTTCCGGCGCTGTGCGCGCCAGCGAAATGCCACGCGCCCTTCCCACGGCTGATTCGGATATCTATCGGCATGTTTTTACGCTGCAGGCGCAGGGGAATATGCACGGCGCGGCCGCACTGATGGATAAAATTTCAGACAAACGGCTCCTGGGGCATGTGCTTGCACAGCGTTATCTGCACCCGGCCGCCTATCGTTCAAGTTATAAAGAACTCCGGCAGTGGCTTGATCAGTATGCTGATTACCCCCAGGCAGCCCGGATTTACGCCTTGGCCATGCGCAAACGCGCGGCCGATGCGCCGCCCCCGCGCAGACCCGTGTTTACCGCTGTCCGTTCTGGAACGGCTCATGAAGTCATCAAGGAATACCGTTCTCCGGCATTACGTTCAAAAGCGGCCGTGCAGAAGCGTGCCGTGATCCATCTTCGCCTGAAGGGGTTACTCAAAAAGTCTGATCCCGACGCTGCCTATGCCTATCTGCAAAGCGGCGACGCCGTCAGCCGCCTGGATGCGGTTGAAATAGATATTGAACGGCAGGCCATAGCGGAGGCCTATTTCGGTGAAGGACGTGATGAGGACGCGCTGCAGCTTGCCTCGGAGGCGGCCGCGCGAAATGGCAGAATCGTACCGGAGGCGCATTGGACGGCCGGCCTTGCCGCCTGGCGGCTTGGGCGCATGGATCAGTCCGTCACACATTTTTCCGCGATGGCGGATGGGCAGTCCCCCTATGCGGATCAGGCCTCGCTAACTGCGGCGGCCTATTGGGCGGCGCGCGCCAACCTGGCAGTGCGCCAGCCACAAAGGGTCAATCAGCACCTTCAGACCGCGGCGCGCTATCCGCATACGCTGTACGGCATGCTGGCCTACAGGCAATTGGGAAAGGCGTTGCCCTTTGACTGGTCGTTGCCCCCGGTGACACAGATGGATATCGCCGCGCTGCAACGCCATCCTGGCTTCGGGCGTGTGCTGGCGCTGCGCGAGGCTGGGCAGACAGCGCTGGCGGACAAGGAAATGCAGCTGCTGCATAATCGCCTGGGCCCTGAAAATGATGAGCGCCTGCTGGCGGTGGCGGGATCGCTCAAACTGCCGCAAAGCCTGATCCGCATTGCCGAGACGGCGCGCGCCAATGGTAATGTCTGGATGGCGGGATTATATCCGCTGCCGGACTGGCGTCCGCATGGCGGGTTTAAGGTGGATGCCGCCCTGTTGTATGCAATCGCGCGGAAGGAGAGCAACTTTGTCGCGACGGCCGAGGGCAAGGGCGGCGCACGCGGGTTAATGCAACTGATGCCAGCCACGGCCAGGTTCGTGTCGCGTGCCAGAGGCCTGCCAAACGCCTCGCGTGATCAGCTGTTTGATCCGGAATATAATCTGACGCTCGGGCAATATTACCTCAAATATCTGGTGGACAAGACAGGACGGAGTGATTTGTTCTCCCTGATAGCCTCTTATAACGCTGGACCTGGTGTTGTTGAAAACTGGCAGCAGCGGTCTGATAAAGTGGACACATTATTGTTCCTGGAAAGCCTGCCCTATGCCAATACGCGCCAGTATGTAGCAAAGGTTCTGGCGGACTACTGGATTTATCAGCACCGGATGGGCGTTCCGGGGAACTCTTTGGATGCGGTTGCCGAAGGAAGCTGGCCGCAATTATAATCCCGCGCGCCACACTGGCGATATGATCTGTTAATGGGATTGCCCATATGCCTGAACTGGATGAAACTAGGGAATTCATTCCCGTTTCCATTGCCCTGATGACGGTTTCCGATACCCGCGGCCGTGCGGATGATAAATCCGGCGATATACTTGCGGCGCGCATTCTGGCGGCGGGCCATCGCCTGGCGGCGCGCGAAATAATCAGGGATGATCAGGATCTGATCGTTGCGCAACTACGGCGCTGGATCCTGGATCCGGAGATTGACGTCGTGATTTCAACCGGCGGCACCGGCCTGACGGGGCGCGATGTGACGCCGGAGGCGTTTCATTCTGTTTATGAAAAGGAAATCGACGGATTTTCCTCCGTGTTTCACGCCATCAGTTACGCAAAAATCGGTGTGTCCACCGTGCAGTCGCGCGCCACTGCCGGTATAGCTGGCGGCACCTATCTGTTTGCGCTGCCCGGCTCGCCAGGCGCCTGCAAGGATGGTTGGGACGGAATCCTGCAATGGCAGCTGGATTACCGGTTCAGGCCGTGCAATTTCGTCGAGATCATGCCGCGCCTTGAAGAACATAAGCGGCGCCAGTGATGATAATCAGCGGCATTGTCCACATCCGATAGCGTTGCGGTAAATCCGACGTGTGTGCGGGGCCCCAGCGCCGTGATTGTGTCTTGCAGCACATCGGGGCCTGACCAGCGCACCCCGGTAAACAGGTTCCTGCCATGCGGCCCAGTCAGGGCGCGCGTCCGCCGGAGGCCCACCAGCCAATAGCCGCCATCACTGGCCGGGCCAAACACAAAATCGTTGCGGCCCAGTGCTGCAAATGCGCTGGCGATATGACGGGCCGAAATATCCGGAATATCACTGCCCACAAGGATGGCCGGCCCCGGAGGCAGGGGCCGGAAACAGCGCGCCATGCGGTCGCCCAGATCGCCCCCACCCTGTTTCAGGAACGCAAAATCGCGCAACAGGGTGATCCCGCCTGCAGGACAGACATCCGGCGTTATGGCCACCCAAGTTTTCCATCTTCTGTCCCTGCCGGCGCCCTGCGCCAGCCGCGCCAGCATGGCGCGGTGGAACCGCAGCGCCGCCAGGGCGCCAATTTCCGCCGCCAGCCGCCGCTTCACACGGCCCAACTGCGGCGCGCGGGTGAATATTATCAAATGACGGTTCATCCATACAGCCGGGCGATCAGGCGCGGTGGCACACGCAGGAAAAATAGCGACAGGCAGAACAGATTGCGCAAGGGCCGGCGCACATAACCGTCCGAAATATAACGGGTGGCCGATGTCTGCGCCGTGCTGCGGAAATAGATCAGCCGTTTACGGCCAATCCGGCGGATCAGATCGACATCTTCCATCAGCGGCAGTTCAGCGTAGCCCCCGGTCCGGTCATACAGGCTGCGGTGCATCAGCAGCCCCTGATCCCCGTAGGGCAGCGCCAGGACCCAGCAGCGGAGGGCGACCATCGTCTCAAGCCGCCGCGCCTGGGGGCGAAAGTCGTCGAGTGCAAAACGGAACACACCCGCATGGGCGGCGGCATAGCCCTGCGACATGTAATTTGAAACCTCCTCGTCCCAGCCGGGGGAAAGAACGGTATCGGCATGCAGGAACAGCAGCCAGTCCCCGCGCGCGGCCCGTGCCCCCTTCGCCAGTTGCGCGCCACGGCCCGGCGGGCCGGAAACACACCTGCAGCCGGTGCTTTCTGCAATTTCACAAGTTTGGTCGACAGATCCGCCATCCGAGACGACGACCTCTTTGATCAGGCCGCTGACCACCCCAGGTATCAGGGCGCTCAGGGTCTGGGGCAGGTTCTTTTCGGCATTCAGAGTCGGGATAATCACACTTAACATCCCGGCAATTTACGCGGTGCGGGCCTTGTAAAAAAGACTTTACTATAATCATATTATGTTCTATAAATGTTCTCTTTTCGTTCAGATGAGAAGGCGAGCATGGATACGGTAATTGGACAGATGCGCGATGGCGCGGCCGTTATGCATCCGGAAGCAAGGCGGGGGCGCGGCGCCGTTTCAAACGCCAGCGGCCGCTATGAACCGGTGCAGCATGTGACGCTGGACGATGGCTGGGGCCTGCTGGATGAAACGCCGCCGCCGCGCAAAACCAGTGTCATGATGGATACGACGCGGACCATTATTACCCGCAATACGTCACCGGACATTCCCTTTGACCGCTCAATCAACGCCTATCGCGGGTGTGAACATGGCTGCATTTATTGTTTTGCACGCCCGACACACGCGTTTCTGGGTTTTTCTCCGGGGCTGGATTTTGAAAGCCGGCTGCTGGCCAAACCGGAAGCGCCTGCCCTGCTGGAAAAAGAACTGCGCAATCCCAATTACCGGCCGCAGCCAATCGCCATGGGCACCAACACCGATGTCTATCAGCCGATAGAAAAAAACTATCGCATTACGCGCGGCATACTCGAGGTTCTGAACCGCTTCAATCATCCGGTTTCGATCGTCACCAAGTCGGCGCTGATCACCCGCGATATTGATATTCTTTCGGATATGGCGGCGCGCGGGCTGGCCAAGGTGTTTGTCTCGCTCACGACACTTGATCGCGGCCTGGCCCGGCGCATGGAGCCGCGCGCGGCGACGCCCTGCAGGCGGCTGCAAACCATCCGTCACCTCAGCGAGGCGGGTATCCCCACCGGGGTGATGGCGGCGCCTGTCATTCCGGCCATCAATGATATGGAGATCGAGACCATATTGGAGGCGGCCCATGCGGCAGGCGCGAAAAGCGCCGGCTTCGTCATGCTGCGGCTGCCGCTGGAGATCAAAACCCTGTTTCGCGAATGGCTGGTGAATGAATTTCCCGACCGCGCCGACAAGGTCATGTCACTGGTGCGTGATGTACGCGGCGGCAGGGATAATGATGCGGCGTTCCATTCCCGCATGCGCGGGCAGGGCCCCTATGCGGACATGATCGCTGCGCGTTTTCACATTGCCGTGCGCCGGATCGGGTTTAACGCAGGCGTCAGAAAACTTGATGTGTCGCAATTTCAGGTTCCGCTGCGCCCCGGCGATCAGATGGATTTGTTCGCAAATTAAACGCTTAACGCGTTCACACAAAAAGGGTAGTTATTCTCTAGGGATTTAGCGGCGGCACTTCATGAGTCGGAAAAAACGAGCCAATTCACTGACAGTAATTGACCTGTTTTGCGGGGCTGGCGGGTTGTCAGAGGGCTTTCGTCAGGCTGGTTTTCGAGTCCTCGTCGGCAATGACGTAGATAAATTTTCTGGTATGACCTATACGGCCACCCATCACGGCGCGGTTTTTCTTGCTGGCCCCATTCAATCACTTTCCGCCGTCGATTTTTTTTGGGCCTCTAAACTGCGGAAGGGCGAATTGGATTGCCTTATAGGTGGCCCGCCCTGCCAAGCCTTTAGTGTCTACAATCACCAACGCGGTCTTCATGATGAGCGCAGCAATCTGTTCCGCGAATATCTGAGAATAGTCGATGGTTTGATGCCCAAATGGGTTGTTATGGAAAATGTGACGGGCATTACCTCAGCGGGAGGCGGCCTTGCAATGAGAGAGATCGTCGATGGGTTAAGTGAATTGGGCTACAATGTCGAAACTAGGATACTTCGTGCTGAACAATATGGCGTTGCGCAAGAACGCCGCAGAATTTTTTTATTGGCAATCGCTTGGGAATCCCCGTTCATCGGCACTCGATGCCCCAAGCGCAGCACGTCTTATCCCGATGAGCCTTATCCAGTTTGTTCCATATGGCGTGGAAACAACGAGCCTTTGAATCCTTCGGACGATCTGATTTGCGTATGTCCGAAGCGTTTTCATGCAGTCGATTTCTTAAAAGACGTTGTTGAATATTGCTGGCCCGGTGTGCCGCCAGATAACCCGCGGATCGCGCCGGAGGTAAAAATGGCGGGTTTTGGCAATGTCGATTTTGTTATTGCTGATATGCTGCCTAATGGAAGTGTTGGGCAGTTTTTATCGGTAGAGCTTCAGGCCATTGACATCACGGGATCTGTAAGAAAAGCATATGATGCTCTCCGGCGGGTAGAACAGCTTGATCGTCGCCCCACTTATGGACTGAATTGGGACAACGTATACAAACGATATATTACTCAATTAATCCGTAAAGGTTATTTCCATCACCACTGGAAATCTAAAATCGTAGCAGTCATTCAGGAACAGATTTACCGCAATATTGTGGAACGTGCGGACTTTATGAGGTCATCTAATGTGAAATCGGAGACTGTTAACATTATTTTCATGACATATCGCTTCGATCACGACCACCTGCGGCCAGGCCAGTTCAAGCCAGTCTTGGCGAGGGTCGAAGGCACCAGCCATGCTAATTTGCAGCAGGCGATCCTATACAAAGAACCTCCCTCGCGCGATATGTTTTGCCGTAAGATAGCGGCGAGGCTAAGTGTCCCAAAGTGATACTCCGGAGTTTCTAATAGTATTCAGGCTTATTCGCCTCGTAAAATTGCAGGGTCTCAGCGAAGGCCAGGAACAGATGATACAGCGACGTGGCGGGCACAAAGGTTGAAACGGGTTTGCCCGCCGCATCCAGCTGATCGTTCCAGATTCCGGTATCGGAAATCAGATAATTGTCAAAAATGGCGTCAACGGCGGGCGAGATTCGCGCTCGCGCAGATTCGCGGTCCCCGGCGGTAGCGCCATGTTCGGCCGCCGCAATATGGGCCTTGACCGCCTCGGTCTGCGGCCACAGGCGTTGGCTGGCCCGCAGAACCGCGCCGCTGCGGTCAATTTCATCAAAGAACAGATTTCTGTCCGCGTGCAGGCCGGACGCAAGCGCCGAGTCATAGGCCATCTGCGCCAGATCATGGGCCTGGGCCGATCCGGCGACCCTGGCGTAATTATGTAAAATCCATGACCATTCCAATAGATGCCCCGGCTCGACAATTTGTCCTGCGGGCCCGTCCGCCGGCAGCCACTCCGCAGTAAAATATTCACCCAGGCTGCGCGTGCCTGCGTCAAAGAACCGTGTACGGAATAAATCTACTATGCGCCCGGCCCGCTTCATAAAGGTGTTGCTGCCGCCGGCCTGGTGCAGCACAAGCATGGCTTCCAGCAGATGCATATGCGGGTTTTGCAATCGCGGGCCCCCGCGCAACAATTCCCCTGTTCCGGAAAGCCCGTCATAATATCCGCCATGCTCAGCACAGGCCAGATGCCGGTCCAGAAAGTCCAATGTCTTGCTGGCGGTTTCCATGGCGCGTGAGTCGCGCGAAGCCAGATAATACCAGGCGCATGCGAACAGCACGAAAGCCTGATCATAACTATCTGCCGCCGTGTCCTGAAGTTCGCCCGCCGGTGTAACCGTTCTGGCCCAGCCGCGCTCTGGCCCCTGCCAGTATTTCCGGGTCAGAAAATCAAAACCCTGCGCAGCGGCGGCCCGCCATTTCGCCGCCCTGTCGGGATCGCGTTCAATCAGCCAAGCATGAGAAAAAACATAAATTTGCCGCGCCTGCACCCGGATACGCTTATAGTCAACCGGGTCTGCCGTGCCGTTTAGTGTCAGACGTTCCGCAAAGCCGCCATTTTCACTATCTATCCCGTGCGCGTGCCAGTGCGGCAGGGCCGACTCAAACATCCATCGCTCAATTTTTTTCTGCAATTGGATGGACAAAATATTTTCCCCCGACTTGATTTTGATCAATAGGAAACTAATTCCAACTCGCCACCTTCAGATGGGGACTTGTCATATCATAAGGGAAATTGCCATGCCCGAGAAATCCAGAGGACTGTCCATTATGGGAAGTAATCATTTCTGGCCGCGTTTTTTTGATCCGCTGCGGGATTTTGGATCAGCCATCTCCAACTTCTTTTCGCCGTCTGCTGATGCGCTCGACCGGGAAGGCAGCTACGAGATACGTTTGGAATTGCCAGGCGTAAGCGAGAAGGATGTCGAAGTATCTGTAGAAAACAATAATCTTACGATACGTGGCGAAAAGCGCATGGAGCGTGAGGAAAAGGACAAAAACACCTGCTTTTCGGAACGCCGGTTCGGGGCATTTGAACGGGCTTTCCGGCTGCCGGATGATGTGAGAGAAGCCGATATCAAGGCATCCTGCATGGATGGCGTCCTGACGGTCCGGATACCCAAGGTCGAACCGAAAAAATCCGCCAGCCGCAAGATCGAGATCGGTCCGGGCTGAGCCGGGTGCCGCGCGGCTGCGGGGCAGCTTTATGAGAGCGAAAACGCGTTAATTTTCACGGGTTGGGATGGGCCTTGCCTAAATCGGCAGCCCGTTCCTCCATGCGCGCGGCCTGGTTTAATATGTCGGCGGCTTCTGCGTGCTTGAAGACGGAATCCTCCATCAGATCGGAGGACATCAGGCTGCAGTCGCGCACCGCCGCCTCGTCCTGCTGCCTGCCGCATTCCGTGCCCATCATTTTGCTTTTGGTGACCTGCGCCCGCGCCTGCGCCTCCAGCGCCATCCCGCTGGTGCGCAGCCTTGTCCCCTCGCAGGTGTAGTAATCAATTTCCGACAGTGCGGCCTTGTCGCAGGTGTGTCCGGATTTATCGGCCTCTGCGGCATAGGCGCCCATACCAAATCCGGCCATGGCAAGCGCTCCCGCGCAGGTCAGCGGAATGAAGATTTTCCTGGGGAATTTCCTAAAGAATCTCAAGAACGGCCTCCGGTGGCCGACCGATGGCGGCTTTGCCGTTGGCCACAACAATGGGCCGTTCCATCAGGATGGGCGAAGCGGCCATGGCGGAAATGAGCTGCGCCCGGGTCTTGTCCGGCAACCCCAGATTTAGCTCTTTATACGGAGCTTCGTGTTTGCGCATCAGATCGCGCGGCTCCATGCCCAGCATGTGAAGAATGCCGTCAAGTTCACCGGCTGACGGCGGGTTCTGTAAATATTCGATTATCTGCGGCCTGATCCCGCGTTCTTCCAGCAGCGCCAGGGTCTGGCGGGATTTGCCGCAACGCGGATTATGATATATTTTAACGCTCATGGTGATCGCACCCTTATGCATCCGCTCCCACGGCCTGGCTAACGCTGGTAAAACCGTCCCTCTGTAACATATCCGCTAGTTCCTGCGCTATAGTTACCGCCAGATAGGGGCCTGCAAAGGCCATCGCCGTATATAACTGCACCAGCGACGCGCCCGCACGAATTTTAGTATAGGCGTCCGCCCCGCTGGCGATGCCGCCTGTTCCGATTAGCACCAGTTTTCCCCCGGCTAGTCGCGACACTTCACGCAACATGCGTGTCGATGGCGCAAACAGGGGCCGCCCGGAAAGTCCGCCCTGTTCCATGCGGTGTTTGCCATGCAGATTTTCGCGCCCGCCAAGTGTGGTGTTGGAAACAATCATCCCCTCTATCCCCGTATCGAGACAGACCGCCACCACATCCCGCAAGGCCTGCCCGTCCAGATCAGGAGCGATCTTCAGCAGCAGCGGCGCCGTAATCCGCAACCTGGCGCGCGCGGCCAGCAATTTCGCGAGTAAAAGCTGCACCTGATCGCGGTCCTGCAGTCCGCGCAGGCCCGGCGTATTGGGCGAGGAGACATTGATCGTGAAATAATCGGCAAGACCCGCCAGCGCCTCGAAACATTTCAGATAGTCGCTAATGCGGTCGGCGCTATCCTTGTTGGCCCCGATATTGGCCCCGACAATTCCGGGCCGGGCGCGCCGCGCGGCCAGCCGCGCTTTGTACACATCCAGCCCCTGATTATTGAAACCGAGCCGGTTGATCACCGCCGCATCTTCCGTCAGGCGGAAAATGCGGGGCCTGGGATTTCCAGCCTGCGGCAAGGGGGTCACCGTGCCGGTCTCGGCAAATCCAAAGCCCAGACGCAGCATGGCGTCGGGAACTTCCGCATTCTTGTCAAAGCCTGCTGCGATACCAACCGGATTGGGAAAGTCCAGCCCGAAGACGGAGGTCTTCAGTACGGGCGCCCGTGGCGTTGCCGGGCGGGGTGCAAGCCCGAGTTTGAGGGCGCGAATGGTCAGAGCGTGCGCCGTTTCGGGGTCCAGCAGCCGTAATAGCCGCCCCGTCAGTCTAAAAAAACCTGTCATTCAAAGTCCCGCCGCCGCAAACACATGCAAGCCGTCCCGCCCCAGCGGCAAAGGATAGGAGGCCAAAACCCGATCAAGCGGTAGTACGGCATAAAGATGCGGAAATAAATCCCCGCCCCGGGACGGCTCCCAACGCAAATCGGGCCCCAGCGCCTCCGGATCCACCACCAGCAGAACCAGGTCCGTCTCTAGGTGAAAATGCCTCGCCGCCGTCTCCCGCACCTGACGGACGGTCGAGAAATGAATATAGCCATCGGCCGTGTCTACCGGGCTACCGGTCAATTTTCCCTGCGCGATGGCCGCCCGCCATTCCGGCTGGCGCAGAATTTTGTAGATCATCTCCCCCAAATTTTGCTTCCCTTTAGCCTGAAATAAGCTATATTTCCTATTAAATGACAACTATCATATGGGTCTATGTTAAGCCATAAACAAATTTGGGACGGGATTGACGCTCTGGCGGCCGCGAACGGATTTTCCGCGTCAGGTCTGGCCAAACGCGCGGGTCTTGACCCCACCATTTTCAACCGGTCAAAACGCCTGCACGAGGGCAAGCAGCGCTGGCCGAGCACGGAAAGCCTGTCTCGCATATTGCAGGTGACCGGTGCCTCCATTGCCGATTTTGCGCAATTGATTGAACGTCAAATGGATACGGCCGTGCGAAATTCCCGCCCGATCCCTGTAATTGGCTTCGCACAGGCTGGCGCGCAGGGATTTTTTGATGATGGCGGTTTTCCCGTCGGGGGTGGCTGGGACAGCGTCAATTTTCCTGGGCTTGGGGATGAGAACGCCTATGCGCTGGAAATTAGCGGCGACAGCATGCAGCCTGTGTATCGCGATGGGGACATCGTGGTCGTCTCGCCGCACGCTGACGTCCGGCGCGGGGACCGGGTGGTGGCCAAAACCCTGAATGGCGAGGTCATGGCTAAACAGTTGCTCCGCAAAACCGCCAGCCGTGTGGAACTGGCATCCTTCAATCCGGAATTTCCGTTGCGCAGCTTTGCGCCCTCCGAACTTAGCTGGATTGCGCGCATCATATGGGCGTCGCAATAAGCGCAGAAGTTGCTCTAGTTGCAGCCTTCCCTTCCGCCGATACAGCCGCAGTTTGGAAAAATCTCGGTTCCCAGATGAACAAGGTGGCCTTCTACGGCGGCGCGCAGCAGATCCTGGCTGGTCCAGCCCAGTTTAGCGGCCGCCACCTGCACGCGGTGATAGAGCGCCGGATCCAGCCTGAAGGTTAGCGCCTTCATTCCATCGGCCTTGCTCTCTTCGGTGATACGGGCGGGCCGTTTTGGCTTGCTCGCGCCAGCAGGCAGATCGCAGTTAACGGTTTGAGGCCGCGGCGGTGAGGACGCGGGCGAAGGCGACCGAACGGTCTCGAATACCGGCTGCGGATCCGCCGGCGGATGCGGCGTAGGCAGTGCCTCGCCCTTCCTGGCGATGAGGCCGCTATGCAAAGAAGCGTATTTTTCCGTACTCATAACCTGTTTTCCTGTCCGGGCGCATTTCCGAAGACATGCGCCTGATTCTTCAGCCGTGTTCCTGTTTCTTCACACCGCGAACTCTTATCGCTGCGAACGGCGCCCGTGCCGCGTTTGTTGGACGCCATCTCCCTCAGAATTTGCTCAGGATCAATGGCCTCGCCGGCCTCCGCCTGCGGGGGCAGAATGTCCTCCAGGGATATAGGATAATCCAGTTCTCCGCGTAAACGTTGCACCGCCTCCAGAAGGGCCTGTTGCGGATTTTCCTGCAGCGGCGGCGGAACTCTCCCGCCATCGAAAGCCGCATCATCCCTGAGGCCCTGGTCCCCTATAGCGGGCGCTTCTTCAGCAAGCGGTTCAGTCGTTTCAATGATCTGCCGCAAGACCAGATCAAGGGCGGGTGGAAGTTCGGCGCGGACCGGTAAGGTTTCTGCTACTGGCTCCGCAGGCGCAACCATACTGACATCCGTTTGCGGCGCGGGTTGCGGCGCGGGTCCGGTCACCACATCTTCTGGCGCGTCGAAATCAAAACCCGCCGGATCCACAAAATCAACCGGGCCGCCATCCAGTTTCGCAAGGCGGTTTTCCACATAGCTCCATAATTCCTGGACCTCTTTCGACGAGGGGCCCTTTAAACTATGTTCCATCACCGTGCGGCCATCCGTCATGCTGGCCGCGAAATCAACGCGATGATTGATCATCACGGGCGCAACCGTGCGTTGCTGTGACAGCACCACAGCCGCCTCCGAGGTTATTTTGGCGCGCGCCGTGGCCGCATTGATAACGAAGATCATGGCCTTGTGATGCGCCGCCGCGATCTCAACGGTTGCGCCGACGGCGCGCAGATCATGCGGGCTCGGCCGGGTTGGCATTACCACCAGATCGGCAAAGCTGACCACATGCGCAATCGCCTTGGTGACGGCAGGCGGCGTGTCGATAAACACCAGCTTGAAACCCTGCGCCCGCAGCGCGTCGAGATCGGATTGAAGGCTGTCGAATCGCGCGCCCACAAAGGCCGGCGTTTCTGCGGCTCTGGCGTTCCACCATTTAGCAAGACTGCCCTGGGGGTCGGTGTCGATCAGCGCGACCGGGCCGGCGCCGGACAATTCGGCCTGAACAGCAAGATGGCCCGCCAGCGTGGTTTTGCCAGACCCGCCCTTTTGCGATTCGAGAACCATAACACGCACACTCTCTCCTTTCGGTAGCCCCGCTGCCCTGCCATTTCAAAAGGATTAGGGCCGGTGGCTTTGCGTCCCGTCATTCCTGACGTGTTGCCGTTTCGAGAAGCGCGTCACTCCCGCGGTTCCCCGCAAAAGATCTGGCCCCCGTGCAGTTTCCGTCCGTCCCCAACCACATCTGTCCTGCAACGGATCATTTGATTTTCTGGAGATGGCTACAGGGGAAATCTAAGCCCTGACCGCTTAATTTCCAGTAAAACCTGACCTTACCGGTCATTGCTCACACCTGATGAACGGTTGGCGCGTTAACACGGCGTTGACCATCTTTACTTTTCCGGTGTCCGATCAGGTGCTTGGACGGCAGTATTCACATGCTGCTTGCTGCGTGCTTTGCGTCCCCCCTGCGCTACTCCGCGGCGCCGGCCACGTGGCGAATGGGGTCAGGGGCATGTCCAGACGATCGAGATACACGCACTTGCCGCCAAGGCTTGCAAAATCGGTGTTGCTCCGGGATTCTTGTGCGCGCTCATGGGGGGCCCCCGAGGGGGTGGTTCGGCGCAAAAATTCACCTCCCTCACAGCATCCCTGTGAACGATCTATTGAGACGTTACCTGCGGGATTTATTTTTTACCCGGCAGACGAATCTGCGCCGTTCCAAAAATCGAAAGTTCGCCATCCTGGTTTTCGGCGCGTTGCTCAATGTCGATAATATTTTCGCCATTGACCTGGCGCTTGCCCGCGACCGTTCCGCGAATATACAGCATGTCGCCGACCGGATTGTGACGGCGGATTTGCGCCTTGGCCTGGCGCAGAAACCCGTCATCACCCATCCAGTTGGTCAGGTGATGGGTCATCCATGAAAACCGTTCCGGCCCGTAATCATAGGCTTCCGGCGCGCCGACGGTGGCGGCAAATTCGCTTTCCCAGTGCACGCGCTCCGGACAGTCGGGTATCCCGAACCGGTTCTTGATGCCCAGGCCCGGATGTTTGTGGATCTGTTGCCAGTTCAGTTTGTTGGCGCGGATATACAGCCCGCCCCAGCCCTGCGCATAGGCGATGAACCCTGTTACCGTCATGGGGCCTTTGACGATGGTTGGAATTTTATCGCCCACTTTCACGCCTTCGAAATAGCGGGGCTTGTTGCCGCGCACCTCCTCCTGCGCATAGTGCCGGTAAAACTCCACCAGTTCCGCATCGCTATAGACCTTTGGCGGCCTGGCCTTGACCGCGTCATATTTGGTGCCGCGTTCGCGCGCGATGTCGCGGTCCGTGCGGAAACACCAGCTATCGGCCTCGCAGAGCAGTTCATTATTCTGATTATAGAAATTCACATGATAGATCTGCTGGATGGCCAAACCCGAAAAGTGCGTATCATGCGGGATCAGTTCCTTGAGCCAAGCTTCGGTGTGCAGCTCGTCATTGCGCCGGATAGGTTTGTGCCAGTTGAAATCCGCCCCTGCCCACATGGCGTGGACCCCAGGCAACCCGCCGACATAGCCTGATATGATACGATCGCACGCAAACAGAAAGCTAGGCGGCGCAATAATGCCCTTGTGCGAGGTGCCAGCCGCATAGGCGGGGTCGCTCCAGAGCGGGTTATCGTCCCCGATGCCATGGGCGTAATGCCGGATATTGTCGCGCGTCGCCTCGTGGCACCAGGGCTCCAGACTGTCATCGATGCGCACGCCTATACGGCTGCGCAGATCCTCCAGCCCCCGCTCGGTGATGCCGGTAAACTGTCTTTCCAGCCCGTCCAATTCATCTTTACTCATTCGTCTCTCCCTGCGGCCTTTTGATAGCTATAACGGAAACATTTGCAAATTCAACTGATCCGCAGCAAGCTAGTGAGCGCAATAACAATAACAGTCTAGCAGGGAGTGTGGGCATGTCGATCAATACTGTCACAGGACCGGTAAATGCCGAAAATCTGGGCTTTACACTGATTCATGAGCATCTGGCGGCGGGAATGCCGGGGTGGGAACTGGATCCCAATGACATTAACCGCAAGGATGAAATTGCGGGCGCGGTAGTGAAGCTCAAGGAAATCAAGGAACTCGGGGTCAAAAGCTTTGTCGATCCCTGCCCGATGGAACTGGGCCGCGATCCGGAATTTGCTGCCGAATGCGCTGATAGAAGCGGTATACAGATCATCATCGCCACCGGCCTTTATAATGAGGCGCTGGGCATCCCGCATCATTTCCGGATGATGAATGTGGACGCCCTTGCCGAAATCTATACCCGCGAGCTGACGGAAGGCATCGGCAAGACAGGCATCAAGGCAGGCATCATCAAGGTGGCAACAGGCGGCATTCCCGGCATGACCGTCAGCAGCGATTCCATCAGCAAGGCGGAAATGCACACCTTGCGCGCGGCGGCCAGGGCGCAAAAGAAGACCGGCGCGCCGATCCTGTGCCATAACAGCGAGGTTGAACCCTATGGCCGCCAGGTGCTGGACGTGATGGCCGAGGAAGGCGTTGATTTCAACAAAGTGCTGATCGGTCATGCCTGCGGCGTGGGCGACCTGCGCTATTATTTCGACATTCTGGATCGCGGCGCATGGCTGGGCTTTGACCGCTTTGGCATCGAAACCATCGCGTCGGACAAGCTGCGTCTGGCGGGGCTGATTGGCCTGCTGGCGGTCGGTTATGACCGGATCATGCTGTCGCACGATGCGGTGCATTGTCTTCGTGGAGGTGCCGGGGGCGGGTTCGGCGCCATGTTAAAGGGGAATCCGAACTGGAACTACGCGCATATCTGCCGCAACATTCTTCCGCAAATGCGTGCGGCGGGCGTTCCGGAAGAAAAGATACGCATTCTGACGACAAATAATCCCAGCAGCTACTTCAAGAACTAGGAGGCCCGAATGGTCGGAAGACTGGAGGGAAAAGTTGCCCTGATCTCGGGCGGCGCCAGCGGCATTGGCGCGGCCCATGCACGGGTTTTTGCAGCCGAGGGCGCAAAAGTGCTGATCGGCGATATTCAGGATGAAATGGGGCAGGGGGTGGCCGACGGCATTGGCGTCACCAATAGTGGCGGCCAGGCGGCCTATACCCATCTGGACGTGACCAGTGAAAAAAGCTGGGCGGAGGCTGTCAATAAAGCCGTGAACATGTATGGCCGGCTCACGACCCTGATCAATAATGCGGGCATCGCCATTATCGGTGGTGTCGGTGCGCAATCCCAGGAGGGCTGGGACAAGACCATCGCCGTCAATCAGTCAGGCGTGTGGTACGGCATGAAGACGGCGATACCGGAAATGCTGAAGGCGGGCGGCGGCGCCGTTGTCAATATCTCCTCCGTCTATGGTATCATCGGCAGCCCTGACATGATCGCCTATCACGCTTCCAAGGGCGCGGTGCGGCTGATGTCCAAGGCGGCGGCGCTGGAATATGCCGGCCAGGGCATCCGTGTCAATTCAGTGCATCCAGGCATTATCGATACACCGATTATGAAAAGCGCCCTCACGAGCGGCCCTGAGGCTGAATTATTCATGGACTCCATCAAGGGTAAAACCCCGCTTGGGCGTTTCGGCAAGCCCGAAGAAATCGCCTATGGCTCGCTCTATCTGTGCTCCGATGAGGCCGCATTCGTCACGGGCGCCGAATTGGTGATCGACGGGGGCTGGACGGCGCAATAATGCACATAACCAACACATAACAGGGAGAACAGCGATGGCCATCAATGCAGCTACCGGGAAAATCAATCCGGAGGATCTGGGTTTTACACTGGTTCATGAACATCTTTCGGTGGGCTGGCCGGGGTGGGAGCTTGACCCGAAAGATATTGACCGCAAGAAACAGGTCGCCGAAGCCGTTGGCAAAATGAAAGAGATCAGGGAAATGGGGGTGCGCAGCATTGTTGATCCGTGCCCCATGGAACTGGGCCGCGATCCGGAATTCGCCGCCGAAGTATCGGATAAATCCGGCGTCAACGTGATTGTGGCGACCGGTCTGTATAATGACGCGCTGGGCATCCCGCAGCATTTCCGCCTGATGGATATTGACGGCATCGCCGAGATTTATGCCCATGAAATCCAGGAGGGCATTGGTAATACCGGCATCAAGGCGGGCCTCATCAAGGTGGCGTCCGGCGGCATTCACGGCATTACGCCAGCGGGGCAGGGCATTACCAAGCCCGAGGAAAAATGCATGCGCGCCGCCGCCCGCGCCCACCGCAAAACCGGCGTGCCTATCCTGTGCCATAATGACGAGTTCGATCCCCACGGCTCGCATACACTCGATATTTTTGCCGAAGAGAAAGTCGACTTTAACAAGGTCATGATCGGTCACGCCTGCGGCGTTGGCGACATGCGCTATTATTTCGAAATTTTACAGCGCGGCGCGTGGCTCGGATTTGACCGTTTTGGCATCGAGGCCATCTGTTCCGACAAGATGCGCATGGCGTCTCTGATCGGCCTGCTGGGCGTTGGTTTTGACCGCATCATGATGTCGCATGACGCCGTGCAATGCTGGCGCGGGCGCGAGAGCGGGGTGATGGATTCTATGATTAAATCTTCCCCCAACTGGAATTTTGCGCATATCTCACGCAACATTCTGCCCAGCCTGCGAAAGGCCGGCGTGCCCGAAAATCAGATCAATACGCTGACCACCAGCAACCCGCTGAATTATTTCAAATAGGCGGGCAGGGAGGCCGTTTAACGAGAATAACACTACCGCCGGTTGGCGGTGGTGTTAAATGCAGAATTTAGTGTTTGTAGTGTCATGACAAGGGGAGGGGCGTCATGGGCCTGTATGAGAAATATCTTCTGCCCAGGGTCACAAATGCCGTATGCTGCATGAAGGCCATCAGCTATCAACGCGCCAAGGCGGTGCCCAAGGCGCGGGGGCGCGTACTGGAAATTGGCGTCGGGTCCGGCCTGAACATCCCATATTATGACGCCGCCAGGGTTGAAATGCTGTATGCGCTGGAGCCGTCTAGTGAGATGCGTGCGCTCGCTGCGGAGCGGGTCAAATCCGCGCCCTTCAAGGTGGAATTCATTGATCTGCCCGGCGAGTCCATCCCGCTTGCGGATAGCAGCGTCGATACAGTGGTGACGACCTATACCCTCTGCACCATACCCGACACATTGAAGGCGCTGCAGGGAATGATGCGCGTGCTGCGGCCGGATGGGGAGCTTTTGTTTTGTGAACATGGCATCGCCCCGGACGCGCCGGTTGCCGCATGGCAGAACCGGCTGAACCGGTTCTGGAAACCCATAGGCGGCGGCTGTAACCTAAACCGGGCCATTCCTGCCCTGATCGAGGCGGCGGGCTTCAAAATTGGTGAGTTGCAGACCATGTACCTGCCGGGAAAGCCGCGCATTATGGGGTTCAATTACTGGGGAATGGCGCGCCGTTAACCAATTTTTATACACGTTCAGGTTTAATAAAGTTTGTTATACAATCTGGCATGGGGATGTCTGGGCGTGGGGCGCTGCAAGTGCGGCGTAGGATTGCGTGTTGGACAATGTGCTAGGCAAGCTATCCGTTCTGATCGTCGATGATCACGCAAACATGCGCAAGATCATCAGTACGATTTTTCATGCGCTTGGAATCCAGTATGTGTAAGAGGCGAGTGACGGCGCGGATGGATTCGAGTCCATGCGTGCCTACAATCCTGACATACTGGTGGTCGACTGGGAAATGCCAGGCATAGACGGCATTGAATTCACCGAACTCGTCCGCAAGGCCAGCGACAGCCCCAATCCCGGTGTCCCGATTATTTTTCTGACCAGCTATTCCGACCGCAAGCATGTCTATAGTGCGCGGGATGCGGGTGTGACCGAATTTCTGGCGAAACCTGTTCCCGCCAACGCGATCTATCTGCGTCTGATGTCGATCATCAACAAACCCCGGCCTTTTGTAAGTGCCAGAAGCTATTTCGGACCCTGCCGCCGGCGTCACAAAAGCAAGGATTACAGCGGCCGGGAACGGCGCGTGGCAGATCCAAAGGTGTCTGCCTGAGTGTTGTCCGGCACATTTAGGCCCTCACTTGCGCTTTTAATCGTGCCGGCGCTGATCTAAGCTGCGTGTCTGGAATTTTTGTGTGGGCGTCAATAAACCCGAATGCGCAGGGAACATCGGCCATTTATTCTCAAGCGCATGATGGCGCATTTTTCGCAAACCTGGGCGCGCCGTTTCCTGGCGCCGTCATTTGACTCCATCGGTCCGGGCTACAAGTTTTTTGGCCCCTGGAGCGTCAACATATTCGGTGAAAACATCACCGCTGGCCGCAATCTGCATCTTCTATCCGCGTTTCACGCACCGGTGGCGCTCTGTGTCTGGCCGGGCGGCAGCGGCAAGGGTGAGATTCGTATTGGCGACCACTGCCTGATTTGCCCGGGCGTCCGTATTTCTTCCGCCAGCAGCATCAGGATCGGCGATAATTGCATGTTCGCCCAGGGCGTGTATCTGACAGATGCGGACTGGCATGATATTTATGACCGCACCCTGCCGGTCGGGGCTACTGCTGCCATCAGAATCGGCAATAATGTGTGGATTGGCGATGGGGCCTTTGTCGCAAAGGGGGTAAGCATTGGCGATAATTCCATCATCGGTGCGCGCGCCGTGGTCGTGGATGACATACCCGCCAATTGCATAGCGGCAGGGAACCCGGCAAAGGTACGCAAGCAGCTTGATCCCGATCACGCAATAAAGGTCCGCGCCAGTCTGTTTCATCTGTCGCCGGAAGAATTCACCCGATGGGAAGCCTCAATGGATAAAGTGTTCACGGCACGCAATAGCTGGTTGGGCTGGTTGCGCGCAAAATTCTTTCCAACTCTCGGGGATTGATCGTGGCAGGGCCAGCAGAGCATATTCAGGCGGCGCAGGAAACGGACCAGCAAAAGGCGATTGTCATAGGCGCGGGATTTACCGGGCTTGCGGCGGCTCTGGCGCTGGCCAGCCTTGGATGGCGTGTAAAATTGATTGAACGCGATGGCGCGCCGCCCGAGGGCGGGCCGGATGCGGCCTTTGCAGGCTGGTCCCGGCACGGCGTCGCGCAGATGCGCCACAGTCACGTTTTTCTATCACGCCTGACCAATCTGTTGCGGGATCACTATCCCGGACTGCTGGCCGATATGCGCGCTGCCGGCTGCCGGATTCTTGATTTCAGGGACGGGCTGCCCCCGGGATTGCTGGCCGATTATGTCCCTGTTCCCGAAGACGAAGATCTGAGTTTTGTGTCGAGCCGCCGGGTGACGCTGGAACTTGTTCTGCGCCGCCATGTGGCGGCGATGGCAGGGATGGAAATCCTCCAGGGCTGCCGGGTAACCGGTTTGCTGTTTGATCCGCAGGCCACGGTCTGTAGTGTCACCGGCGTCGAAGTGGAAGGTGGGGCGGGCGCGCAGCAATTCCACGCCAGTCTGATCATAGACGCCGCTGGCCGTGGTTCCCGCAGCCTGGCCTGGCTGGAAAAAGCGGGGGTCAAGGTTGACGAGGAAACGGCCCCGGCCGGCATTGTTTATTTCACCCGCCATTACCGTCTGCGGCCTGGCCTGCAGGAGCCGCCACGCACCGATCATCCTACGGTAGGCGATCTGTTTTATCTGAAATTTGGCGTTTTCCGTGCAGACAACGGCTGGTTCTCCATGACACTCGCGGTTCCGCAAATTGAGGCGGAACTGGGTGAAGCCATCCGTCATCCAGAAATGTTTGACCGGGTCTGCGCCCTGTTGCCGGGGGTGGCGCCCTGGACGGATGCAAGCCGCTCGCAAGCCATGTCGCAGGTTTTCACCATGGGCGGATTGCGCAGTCACTGGCGGTATTTTATGCGGGATGGAAAACCGGCGGCATTGAATTACTTTGTCATTGGCGATGGCGCGGTATGCAGCAATCCGCTGTATGGCCGGGGGTGCTCGGCGGGCTTTCTGCAGGCGCATCTGCTGGCGGGAATATGTGCGAAAAGCGCCAATCCATTTGAACGCGCGCTGCTGTTTGATACGATGATGCGCAGTGAAATCCGGCCCTTTTATGATCTGATGGTCAAGGAGGATGCTCAGTCCATCCGGCGCGCCAGCGCGGAGCGCAATGGAGATTACCAGCCTGGATTGCGCGCCCGTCTTACCAAATATTTTCTGGAAGATGGCATACGCCCGGCCTCGCGTGGTGATATAAAGGTGATGCGCGCGCTGATGCGCGGCTTTCATATGCTGGAAAATCCCGCACTTGCCTTGCAGGACCCGGAGATTTTTTGGCGCATTGGCCGCTATATGCTGCGGGGGCGCAAGCGGAACGCGCCATTAATCGGGCTGCCCATTGGCCCGGATCGAAGTGCAATGATGGAGCGACTGGGCCTGCACGGCGCCCGCGCCAGGGGTATAATGGAGCACTCGGCATGACGGATTTTATGGAACCAAAATATATCCAGACCAATGGCATCCGCATGGCGGTGTATGAACAGGGCAGTGGAACCCCCGTCATTTTCTGCCACGGCTGGCCCGAACTGGCCTATTCCTGGCGGCATCAGATACCGGCCTTGGCCGCCGCAGGGTTCCGGGCCATTGCACCGGATCAGCGCGGTTATGGCCGGACGGACCGGCCGGAAAATATTACTGATTATGACATTCAGCATTTAACGGGCGATCTGGTCGGCCTGTGCGATGCGCTCGGCATTGAGAAGGCGGTATTTTGTGGCCATGACTGGGGCGGCATCATCGCCTGGCAGATGCCGTTGCTGCATCCCGATCGTGTCGCTGGGGTGATTGGCCTCAATACGCCATTCATCAAACGCGCCCCGGCGGATCCGATTGCGCTGTTCCGCAAAATGTATGGCGAGGATATGTATATTGTCTGGTTTCAACAGCCGGGCGTGGCGGAAGCGGTGTTTGATAAAGACCCGGCAAAGGTCATCCGCCTTCTGATGCGCAAAAGCGGCATGAGCGTGGCGGAATATGATGCAATGCCTGTCGAAAAGCGGCGCTTTGAGATGAAATATATTCTGGACAGGGACGAGCAGCTAATGCCCGGCGCGCCCCTGCTCAGCGATGCCGAGGTCGCTTACTTTGCGGAGAACTTCAAGCGCACGGGTTTTCGCGGCGGCATCAACTGGTATCGCAATTTCACCCGCAACTGGCATTTGCTGGAAGGCGTAGAGGAACGTATCAACGTGCCCTGCCTGATGATCATGGCGGAAAATGATGTGGTGTTGCGCCCCAGCAGCGCGGACGGGGTGAAAAAAGTCTGCCCCAATCTTGAAAAATATCTGGTGCGGAATTGCGGGCACTGGACCCAGCAGGAACATCCTGATGAGGTGAATCGTGTCATTATCGGCTGGATGCAGCGTCATTTCAAATGAGGCGGGGCGCGGACCATGAGAGATACTGAAACCCTGCTGTTCGCCAATGAATTTTTCTATCGCTCCTTTGCCGGACGCGACATGAAAGGGCTTGAGGAAATCTGGAGCCACGCGGCCGGCGTCAGCTGTACGCATCCGGGCTGGAATCCCGTGATAGGACGGACCGCCGTCATGGCGAGTTTTCGCGCCATTCTGGAGGGGCCAAACCCGCCAGAGGTGCAGTGTCTGTCGCCGGTCCCGGTACTGCTGGGCGAGAGCGCCTATGTGCTGTGTTTTGAAGCGCTGGGTGGCCATTATCTGGTGGCAACCAATATTTTTGTGCGCGATGGACGGCTTTGGCGTCTTCACCATCATCACGCGGGACCGGCTGGCCGCGCCCCGGAAATCAGTGAAACGTCCACAGGGCTGGTGAATTAACAGACTGGACTTGATTTTGACGCGGATATGAACAAGTTTGTTCATTTTCGGGATTAAACATGAATATTGAAACCGCCCCCCTAGACCGGGGCAGTCACGGGTCTGCCGGTGGTGCGCCCCCTGCCCGCAGACCGCTCCGCATTCTGCTGCTCAGCTATCGCAGCGATCCCTATACAGGGGGGCAGGGCGTCTATATGCGTCATTTCAGCCGGGCTCTGGTGGAGATGGGGCATCATGTCGATGTCATTTCCGGCCCGCCTTATCCGCATCTTGATCCGCGGGTGGGGCTGATCAAACTGCCATCCCTGGATCTCTATGCCGCGCCGCGGCCAGAACTGGGCCTGCCCCGGGAACGCTGGAAAAACCCGGTCGACTGGATTGAATATTTTGTCCACCTGTCCGGTGGTTTTCCGGAGATCTATACGTTTGGCCGCCGCCTTGCCGATTATATGAAAGGACGGGCGCATGAATATGATCTGGTGCATGATAATCAGACGATCTGCCCCGGCCTGCTCGACCTTATGCGCATGGGACTGCCGGTTGTCAGCATCATTCATCATCCGATCACTATGGACCGCAGACTGGCGATAGCGGCGCAGACCAGCCTGTTCTTCAAATTCATGTCCTGGCGCTGGCATCGTTTTGTGCAGATGCAAATTCGCGTCGCCCGCAAACTGCCCAATATCATTGCGGTTTCCAGATCCACGCATCGCGATCTGATGGCGCAGTTTGGCGTCCGGCCCGAACAGATGGAAATCATATCCGAGGGCATTGATTGCGAAACCTACCGCCCCATGCCCGAAATTCCGCGCCGGCCCAACCGCTTGATGGCGACAGCCAGCGCGGATGTGGCGCTGAAGGGGCTGGTCTATCTGGTGCAGGCCTATGATATGTTGCTGCGCGATTTTCCCGATCTGGAACTGGTAGTGGTCGGCAAGCTGCGGTCGGGCCCGACCGAAAAGCTGCTCGACAGACTGGGCATCAAGTCAAAGGTGCGCTTTGTATCCGGCATCACGGATGATGAAATCCGGCACCTCTATGCTGAAACCACGATTGCGGTCAGCCCCTCGCTCTATGAAGGATTTGGTTTCCCTGCGGGTGAGGCAATGGCCTGTGGCGTGCCGCTGGTCGCCACCACGGGCGGCGCCTTGCCAGAAGTCGTGGGGGATGCGGGCGTGATTGTTCCGGCGGGGGACGCGGGGGCGCTGGCGCGCGCCATTGCCGACCTGTTGCGCGATCCGGCCAGGCGCGATGTGCTGGGCCAGCTTGGGCGCGAACGGGTTCTGCGCGAATTCAGTTGGCCGTTATGCGCGCGCAACCTGACGGAATATTATTACCGGCTGCTGGATAAACATGCGCACCGTCCAGATTGAACGGCTCGACATTGCCGATGGCGATGTGGCGCTGGACCTCGGCTGCGGCGAGGGGCGGCATGTGCATGCGCTTTATTATGCCCGGCGCATCCATGTGGTGGGGGTGGATCTGGGCTTTGAGGACCTGCGCAAGGCCAGGGGCGCATTCGCGCTGCATCCGGTTTATGAATCTGGTCCCGAACGCCATTTCAGTTTTGCGCTTGCCGACGCGCTTGCGCTGCCGTTCCCGGACGGCAGTTTCAATCTGGTCATCTGCTCGGAAGTTCTGGAACATATTCCCGACTATCAGGCGGCGCTGGATGAGGTTTACCGGGTACTGAAGCCCGGCGGCACGCTTGCGGTCAGTGTGCCGCGCGCCTGGCCGGAATGGATATGCTGGAAACTCAGCCCGGATGGCTATGCGGCAACGCCTGGCGGACATGTCCGGATTTTCCGCTACGGTTCGCTGCGCCGGGACATAGAACGGCGCGGGCTGAGATTTCTGCGCCGGCACTGGGCGCATGGCCTGCACTCGCCCTACTGGTGGCTGCAATGTTGGCTCTGGAAACGCAAGGAAAGCTCTCGCGCTGTGCGACTGTATAAACGGTTTCTTGAATGGGACATCTTGCAGCAGCCCCTGTTGACACGGATGCTGGAAAAACTGGCCAGTCCGCTGATGGGCAAAAGCGTGGTCATGTATTTTTCACGGGCATCATAGGAAGGCGGCGGCATGGAGAAATTATATCTGGCAAAAGGCCGGTTCCCTCCCGCCTTTTTCGATGGCGCCGCCAGACGGATTTTATATCTGCAACAGGGGGACGGAGCGATACCCTGGTATACCGGCGGGATCATAGACCCGTGGAACCATATCGAAGCTGCTATGGGCCTAAGCATTCTGGGGCACTGGGATGCGGCCAGAAAAGCCTATGGCTGGCTGGCGGATAATCAGCTCGCGGATGGCTCCTGGTGGGGAGAACTGGGGGCCTCGGCGCCCATTGATCAGGACAAGGCGACTTTTGTGCTTGGCGCGCCAGCAGGCGACCCGCCAGTGCGGGACAGCAATTTCAGCGCCTATATCGCCGTGGGCGTGTGGCACCATTATCTGGTCACGGCGGACCGTGAGTTTCTGTCGGCCATGTGGCCGGCGGTTTCCGCCGCCATGGGTTTTGTGCTGTCGCTGCAATCGGAACATGGCGACATACGATGGGCGGCATGGGATTCGCGTGACACGGATGATGCGCTGATTACCGGCTGCTCCTCGATCTATAAAAGCCTTGAATGCGCCACCCGGATCGCCATGACGCTGAATAAGCCTTGCGGGGAATGGCGGCTTGCCCGTATGCGGCTTGGCGCGGCGTTACGCCGCAAACCGCACCGGTTCGACCGCACATGGCCGTCCAAGGAACGCTTTTCCATGGACTGGTATTATCCGGTGTTGTCGGGTGTGCTGCGCGAAGAGGCCGCCTTTTTGCGGCTTGCGGAAAAATGGAACATCTTTGTCGAGGACGGGCACGGGTGCCGCTGTGTTTCCGATGAACCCTGGATCACGGTTGCGGAAACGTCCGAACTGGTGCTGGCGCTGCTGGCCTCGGGCCAACCCCTGCGCGCCATGGAGCTGTTCAGCTGGGTGCACAAATACCGGCATGAAAGCGGCGCCTACTGGATGGGCTACCAGATCGTGGAAAATGTTCCATGGCCGGAGGAAATGCCGGCATGGACGGCTGGCGCCGTGCTGTTGGCCGCGGATGCGCTATGCGGCGTCACGGCGGCCTCGCGGCTGTTTCTGGATGTGCTAGACGAGGATGCGCCGCAGCAGGCCGAGCGACTTCACCATCGCCATTTCTTCAAACATTCCTGAGGCCAGCGCCAGCTTGTAGATCTCAAACGGCGCCTGACCGCCATCCGCGGGATCAGGAAATATGTCGTGAATGGCAAGAATGCCGCCGGGCATCACATGGCCGCTGAAACCGCGATAATCGCCCATTGCCATGTCCAATGAATGGCCGCCGTCGATAAACAGCATTGACAAGGGAATATTCCAGTGGCGCGCCGCCAGCCGCGATTGGGTAACGATCGCGACAACCGTGTCTTCAAGCTGCGCCCGTCTTATCGTATCACGGAAGAACGGCATCGTATCCATGGCCCCCTCCCGCGCATCCCATAAATCCGCGTCATGATGTTCCCAGCCGGGCTGATTCTCTTCCGAACCGCGATGGTGGTCGAGTGCGAACAGCAGCCCCCCCCTGGCTTTGCAGGCAGTGCCCAGATAGACAGTTGACTTTCCGCAATAGGACCCCACTTCCATCACCGGGCCCAGAGCGGCGGCGCGAAGGGCCGCCTCAAACAGCGCAGCACCTTCCTCCGGGTCCATAAAGCCCTTGATGGTGCTGACATCCAGCGGCAAAACAGGTTGCATTATCTGTCTCCGGCATAGACTGGCAGACGCGCGATGCGGCGGTCTATCTCCGCCAACAATTCCTTATAGGTCTGACTCTCCACATTGCCATACCGGCGTTCGAATTCATCCTGCGTCATATTATCAGGTAGCCCTGTAATGCCGGGAAAATATTCGCCTTCCTGCTTGATATTGGCCAATGCAGACTGAAGGTGCAAGGCGCTGCTGGCGTCAGAAGCCTGGACGGCAAGCATCACTCCGTTCTTGTCTCCGGCAATGTCAGAAAAGCTGAAGCCCCTGCCGCCCCGCAGCGTATCCGCAATTTCCTTGAATTCGCCAATCGCATTGGCGATGCCGACGCCCGCCGCCAGTTGCAGGCCCGCCGATGTCAGGTAATGCTGCACCAGATCGTGACGTGCCCTGACGGTCACATTAAAACTGCCAAGACGGCTTTTCGGAAAATATTTTTTATCCGAACTGTCGACAAGGTCCTGCATGCGTGAATCGCCGAAATATATCGCCAGGGCCATTATCGCTGCCTGGTTCTCGGTTACCACCTGTGCGCCACCGGATTTGCTGCGGTTGGCAGCCATTTCAAATATGGGGCGAAGATACATGGTCAGGGAGACATAGCCGCCATGCAGGGTGTTGGCCGTTTCGCGCAACAGATTGAAATAGACCTGCACGATTTCAGGATCACTGATGCGCAGTTGCTTGTTTTGCTTTATCCGGTCAAAAATATCATCCAGCTTTCCGGAAATCTTACCGCTGGAGGCCTGTCTGGGAGCCATTGTCAGAAACATTTTATCGCCGGAGAAACGCACTTTCCTCACCAGGCTGGCAAAGGTTTCTCCGCTGCCCTCGCCCAGAAGGAAATCAAATACCCAGCCTGCTGCGGGCGCCAGAAACTGGACGGGGATTACCGTATCTCCCAGGGTGACGTAACTTAACGCCAATCCCGTTTCGGAGGGAGGGATGTTAAACCCCAAATTCATATAGCGCCCTATAGGATTGGCTGGCAGCGTTATCGTCAGCCGCGCGTTAAGCCCCAGAAGATTGATCTGCGCATCCGCGTGCGCGGATGGGATGCCGCGCACCGCAAAGGCGATGACACTTTCCAGATCCTGCTCGGAAATGGCCAGGTCTTCACCTTCATTGGATTGATAGTTGCGAACGAGTGATTTGAGGCGGTTCGCGTTTTGCGAATTCGCTATTTCCGTTGACTGGACCACCTGCGGGTGATCGGCGATTGCGATAAACGCGAGATATACAGCCCCCAGGGGAAGTAGAAGCAGGAAGACCAGAAGCAGCGCCACAAGGCTTTTCATCTCGGCTTATCCCTGACGATGCCGTTCAGGATGCGATTTATGACTTTCTTGGCGGAACTATCGGCGGGCGGCGTGGTTTGCGGGGCTGCCTGTGCAGGCTCTGGCGCCGGATTGGCGGTGACAGGGGCCGCGGGTGCGGTCTCCCTGTTATCGATCACGCGTTGCAGGCTTTTGGCCATCAGCGCCTGCGTGAAATGGTTCTCCAGCTTGCTGATACGCAGGCTTCTCTCTGGATCATTCAGCGGGCCGATGAAAGCGATGCCCAACGGCGGCGCATCCATATGATCGTTGAGGGTCAGACCGGCTTCTGCGTTCAGCCAATAGCGTGGCAGGTCCAGAGTCACCTCCAGCCCCCGGTAGCGCCTGCGATACTGATCTCAGGATTGTCGCTTTGGGCGACCCCCTGTTTTATCGTAAAAGGCGCATTTATGCGTTTATAGGGCGTGTTTCCTGCCTGCAAAACATTGTCAGCGAGCTTCAGAAAGTCCGTCGCGCGGTCGAGATGGGCGAGCTGTGCGCTGAAGCCGGGAAGGTCCATGCCCTGAATCAATCCATTGCTGGCGGTCAATACCGCTTTCCCTTCCAGGCTGGACACAAGGGCAAAACTGCTGGCTCCTACGCCCGTTACCGCCCCTGACAAATCCAGCCTGCCGGTAATGGCAGGGGTTCCGGAAAGCGCCATCGCCGCCGCCTGCATATCTGCGGCCTTCAGATTCCACTCGGCCTTCAGTTCCAGTGCGGCGCCTGTTTTATGAAGACTCGCAGTGGCGCTGGCTTCTCCACCGAATAATAGTCCGGTGAACTGTTTCACGCTTGCCGTGCCTTCCCGAAGTTCAAACATCAGGGCAGGTTTGACGAAATCATACCCGCCCCCGGAATAACGGGCCGCGTCAAGTCTTACGTCCGCATCAAAGCGATCCATGAATGTCAGGTCCAGCGGCGCGCCGGACCAGGGCAGTTGCCGGGTTGCGCCGGGCCTGGCTGTCCCGGAAGGTAGTCCGGCCTGAAATAAATTATCCGCCAGAATTTCCCCAACATGGGCCTCCAGGCGCAAGACCGGTTTTGGTCCTTGGTAATTCCAACTGGCCTGGCCCGGAACGGGGATCGTTCCAATGGCGCCATTCACGGCGCTCACGATGATTTCGCGATTGGCGCCGGATACCTCCGCCGAAAGGGCAAGCCCGGCGTCTTCCTCGATTTTGGCAGGGTCTATTGTAAACCCAGCCTGCGCTGCAATATTGCGCAAGCTGGGATTGGTTATGGATATGCGCATCCGGGAGGTTGGCGCCGTATCGGCGGGCGGGATGCTTCCGGGTGACAGGCTGTTCGTCTCACCCGTTATGCGTATCGCCGTGGCCTGAAAAGTGGCGTCTATCTCGCCTTGAACAGTGGAACCGGCAATCTGGAATTTTGCGTCGATCGAGGATTTTCCGAGTTGCGATCCGGGCACTGGCAAGGTGAGGCCAATAGCGCGCCCCAGTCCGCCAAGATCGTTTGACGCCAGGCGGAGATTAACCTGTCCCTCCGGGGCCGCTGGTAAATTATTCAAGGTCCCGTTGAGACTGATGGCGGTCCCGGCCATATCCGCAACGGTAAAGCTGCTAAGCGCCAAGGTACCGTTGATCACGGACCCGTCGGTGCGCAATTTATTCATGGGCACGCCATGCGTGGTCAGGCCATCAATGGACAGTTTGAAATGACTGTCATAAATTTTGGTCAACCCCTCCAGAAACGGCCACGGCGCTGCCTTGTCCGGGGGCGCATTTTCGATACTGGCCACCGAATCAGGGGGAAAATAATTATCCAGGCTCAGCTGGTCAATTTGCATGTCGATCCCCAGGGCTATCCGCTCGCGCAAGGTTAGCGACAGACCGCCCTTCAGCCGGGAGGAATCAAGCTCGCCAAGAATTTCATTCAGCTGGACAAATCCGGGCGACATATCAAGCTGGGCGGATAATTGTGCCCGGCTGAGGCTGCGCTCCGGCATGTCAGGAATTTCAATGCCAAGCCAAATAAGCAGGCCGCGCAGGTTTTGCGCCTGTGTGTCCAGTCTTCCGGAAAAATCGGGCCTGTCCTGGCCATAGGTCAGCCTGCCAGAAATATGCGCTGTGGAACTTCCGGGGAAATGCGCACTGAAATCCTCCAGCGTCATAACGCCATCGGACAGGCTGGCGGTCAAGGTGACATCGCGCACGGCGCCCTGTCTGAATTTAATCACATTGGCGGTGAAACGCATCGTGCCCGCCATGGCAGAAACGGGACCCGTATCCCCGGCCTGTGCCTGCGGCGCCGGTGTATTGGATGTATCAGCGGACAATAATTTATCCAGATCCAGGCTGGACGTATTCAGCGTGGCTTCCATGGCTGGTGTCACCGTGTGCAGGGAGAAGCTGCCCGTGAGCATGTTTTCATTCAGGTTGATTTTGACGAGATCATATTTCAGCCTGCTGGCGGTTACCGCGAGGCTGCCTTCAACCTGATAGGGATGACGCAGAAACGCAGACTGCAACACCGTGGGGGAGGGCAGGCCCAGTTGCGTCAGACTGTTCATGAGCGAGGCAAAATCGGCACCGCGGCTTTTCAGGGTTCCGGTTATTTCCGCCTCTGGCGTGATGCTGCCGTTAAAATCGATGGCAGTGTGCCCGGGCAGTTCCGTTTTCAGGATCAGTGAACCGCCATGTCCCGCCGTATTATTCCCGATTGTCGCGTCAAACTGCACGGGCACTTGCTGCAACTGCATTGATCCGATGATCGTGAACGGCCCGTGCAGCGATTCGCCGGTTAACTGCAACGCCATCTGGCTGGCCTCCACGACATTCCCCCGGGACGGGTTGCGATAGCGCATTTGGCCGCGTTCGATACTTACATGATCAAATCGAATGCCGGGCGCATTGTCTTTACTATCTTCCAGAAAATCCCAGTTGTTGACGCCACCGGCCAGTGTTTCGAGATTCAGGACAGGGGCGATCAGCCGGAAATTCGTCACCTGAATTTTTCCAGATAGCAGCGCCAGCATCCCCAATTGCGCATCGAGACACTCCAGACTCAGCATAAGTGGTTCTGCAGCGCCCGGACGATTTGCGATCGTGGCGTTTTCCAGAGACAAAGCCGGGCGCGGCAGCATGCGAAAGCTGATCGGGCCATTGATGCG
>SHWM01000091.1 GCA_009693835.1 Alphaproteobacteria bacterium | reverse complement strand
TCCTTTGGATTGACGCCCTCGATGAGACGGGCCATCAGTCTGACGCCGGCAATTTCTTCCGGCGCCGCGCCGGGCGCGCTTTCCCCGCCGGTGGCTGGTCCGGCCACCGCGAGCCGCTTGCGCAGATCGGTGATTTCGCGCTCCAGCTTTTTACGATCCTCCATCAGCGCCGCCAGGCGGACAGGTAGTTCTTCCGGGCTGGCGCGCAGCGCCTGGGCCGCGTCACGCACCAGTTTTTCACGCGAGGCTAGATATTCAAACGCCGCCTGACCGCTCAGCGCCTCGATGCGCCGCACGCCGGACGCCACCGCCGATTCACTGAGAATATGGATCAGCGCCATGTCGCCGGTGCGCGCGACATGCGTGCCGCCGCACAGCTCCACTGAAAATGGCTGCAATTCCCTGTGTTCATCAGACGGTGCCGCGCCCATGCTCAGTACACGGACTTCGTCGCCATATTTTTCGCCAAACAGCGCCATCGCCCCATGCGCCACCGCTTCATCCGGCGCCATCAGGCGGGTGGTGACGGGCGTGTTCTGCCGCACGACGGCATTGACCAGATATTCCGTTTCGGTCAATTCAGCGTCGCTCATGGCCTTGGGATGCGAGAAGTCGAAACGCAGCCGCTCCGCGCCCACGGATGAGCCTTTTTGAGTGACATGCTTGCCCAGCACCTGACGCAGCGCCGCATGCAGCAGATGGGTGGCGGAATGGTTGGCGCGGATGCCGGCGCGGCGCGCCGGATCAACCCGCGCTTCAACGCTGTCACCCAGACGCAGAACGCCGCCCCGCACAGAGCCAACATGCACATGCAGATCGCCGAGCTGTTTTTTGGTGTCGCGCACCATCACCCGGATGCCATTGGCGGCGATCAGCATGCCGGTGTCACCCATCTGCCCGCCTGATTCGGCGTAAAAGGGTGTCTGGTTCAGTACGACATGAACCTCGGTTCCCTCGGCGGCCTCGCGGACCTCGCGCCCGTCAGAGACGATGGCGGTTACCAGCCCCTCCCCCTGTTCGCTTTCATAACCCAGAAATTCCGTGCCGCCGGCGCGTTCGCGCACACCGAACCATACGGTTTCCGCCGCCGCTTCGCCGGAGCCTGCCCATGCCGCGCGCGCCTCGGCCTTCTGATGCGCCATGGCGGTGTCAAAAGCCGTATGATCGACGGTGATATTGCGGTTGCGCAGGGCGTCTTCGGTCAGATCCAGCGGAAAGCCGTATGTGTCATAGAGTTTGAATGCCACTTCACCGGGCAGCACCGCGCCAGAGGACAGATTGGCGGTTTCCTCCTCAAGCAGTTTCAGGCCGCGTTCCAGCGTGCGGCGGAAGCGTTCTTCCTCCAGCTGCAGCGTCTCCTCGATCAGCGGCCGGGCGGGCAGCAATTCGTGATAATGCGCCCCCATCTGGCGCACCAGCGCGGGTACGATGCGCCACAGCACCGGCTGTTTCGCGCCCAGCATTTCCGCATGCCGCATGGCGCGGCGCATGATCCGGCGCAGCACATAGCCGCGCCCTTCATTGGACGGCAGCACCCCGTCGGCAATCAGAAAGCTGACCGAACGCAGGTGATCGGCGATGACCCGGTAGCTGGCGGCCATCGCACCGTCCGGGTCGCCGCCAATGGCGTCGGCTGCCGCCTCGATCAGGGCGCGCAGCACATCGGTGCTGAACACGTCCTGCTTGCCCTGCAGCACCGCGCCGATGCGTTCCAGCCCCATGCCGGTGTCAATCGAGGGCCTGGGCAGCGCCATCCGGTCGCCCGGCCCGCGCTGGTCATATTGCATGAACACCAGGTTCCAGATTTCCACAAAACGGTCGCCGTCCTGATCGGGCGATCCGGGCGGGCCGCCGGCGACGCCGGGCCCGTGATCAAAGAAAATTTCCGAGCAGGGGCCGCAGGGCCCGGTGTCGCCCATGGACCAGAAATTATCCGACGTCGCGATGCGGATAATGCGATCGTCCGGCAGGCCCGCAATCTTTCGCCACAGGCCATGCGCCTCGTCATCATCGGCATACACTGTGACGCTCAGACGGGATTCGGGAAGGCCATATTCGCGGGTGATCAGCCGCCAGGCCAGTTCGATGGCGTTTTCCTTGAAATAATCGCCAAAGGAAAAATTGCCGAGCATTTCAAAAAACGTCAGATGCCGCGCCGTATAGCCAACATTGTCGAGATCATTATGCTTGCCGCCTGCCCGCACGCATTTCTGTGATGTCGCGGCGCGCACATAGGGCCGGTTTTCCTGCCCGGTGAAGACATTCTTGAACTGCACCATACCGGCATTGGTGAACATCAGGGTTGGATCGTTGCGCGGCACCAGCGGCGATGATGGCACCACCGTATGGCCGTTTCCGGCAAAAAAATCCAGAAACGTCGCGCGAATCTCGTTCAGACTCGTCACCGGCGGCTTGGCCATGAAAATATCCTGATTAACCCGTCACTAAAATTGTTCTGGCTTGGTTTTAACGGCGCGGCGCGCGCATGTCTAGAGCAGCATGGGATCAAATGGAATCGTTCGACGATCCCATTTGATCCCATAAAGCTGCTCTAACGGTTATAAATCCGGAGCAACTTTACTCGCTCATATAGAACTGAGTGGTTCTATGTGAGCGTGTGTTGCTCCAGCGCAGCATGGGGCTTGCGTTAACGGCACGCCCGTGCAGAAATGGCCCCAATCAAACTAACAAACAGGGGAAGCAGAGATGGCTGGAAGATATCAGGGACGGGTAGCAGTGATCACCGGCGGCGCCAGCGGCATCGGCGCGGCCACGGTGCGCAAATTCGTCAGCGAAGGCGCCAGGGTGGTGATCGCCGACATGCAGGAGGAAATGGGTAAAAAGCTGGCTGCCGAACTGGGCGCGGCGGTGCATTTTCAACGCACCGATGTGACGCATGAGGCACAGGTCAAGGCCGCGGTGGACAGCGCCATCAGCAAATTCGGGCGGCTGGACTGCATTTACAACAATGCGGGATTTGGCGGGGCCGCAGGGCCGGTTGAAAGCATTTCGATCCAGGATTACGACATCACCATGGATGTGCTGGTGAAAGGCGTTTTTCTGGGCATCAAGCATGCCGCGCCGATTCTGAAGGCGCAGGGCTCGGGCACCATCGTCAATACCGCCAGCATTGCGGCGTTTTATTCGGGCATCGGTCCGGCGCTGTATAACGCCGCCAAAGCGGCCGTGCTGCAGATGACCAAAAGCATGGCGCTGGAGTTCGGCTATTTCGGGGTGCGTGTTAACTGCGTGTGTCCTGGCATTATCGCAACGCCGCTGGCGGCGGGCCGGCCTGGCGCGTCCAAGGAAGTGCTCGATAAAATGCATGCCGAACTGGACGGCGAGGAAGTGCTGCGCCGCATCGGCAATCCGGAAGAAATCGCCGACGCCGTGTTCTGGCTGGCCAGCGATGAATCCTCTTACGTCAATGGCCATGCCCTGGTGGTGGATGGCGGACGCACGGCGGGCCTGCCCTATCAGAAGCAGACAAGCTGGCTGAAAAAGCCGCGCGAATTGCGTCTGTACCGGCCGGAAGGGCGGTAATACACCATCCCATTGGGCGGGATGTCTATTGAGAACGCCTGAGTTGAAAGATGCCCCGGTCCGTCCGGGGCATCGATTTTTGCACATATGGCTTTGCCGCACCGCGCCAGGATTGTATGTAGGGGGCGCGGGCGCACAGTTGCCCCCGCATGACCATTTACCGAAAGATGACGCCCGATGAATTTTCCGGACCTGCAAGTGCAAATTGAAGCCGCCTGGGAAGGGCGCGACGCCATTAATGCGCAAACCACGGGGCCTGCCCGCGAGGCGGTGAATAATGCGCTGGGCCTGCTCGATACCGGCAAGGCACGCGTCGCCGAAAAGCACGGGGCGGACTGGGTGGTGCATCAATGGCTGAAAAAAGCGGTGCTGCTGTCGTTCCGGCTGAATGATATGAGCCTGATTGCAGGCGGCCCGGGCAAGGACACAAACTGGTGGGACAAGGTGCCGTCAAAATTCGACGGCTGGGGGGCGGGTCAGTTCGCCACGGCGGGATTTCGCGCGGTGCCCAACTGCATCGTGCGGCGTTCCGCCTTTATCGCCAAAGGCGTGGTGCTGATGCCCAGTTTTGTCAATCTGGGGGCCTATGTGGATGAAGGCAGCATGATCGACACCTGGGCGACGGTTGGGTCTTGCGCGCAGATTGGAAAAAACTGCCACATCTCGGGCGGCGCCGGTATCGGCGGCGTGCTGGAGCCGCTGCAGGCCAATCCGGTGATCATCGAGGATAATTGTTTTATCGGCGCGCGCTCCGAAGTGGCGGAAGGCGTCATTGTGCGCCAAGGCTCGGTGCTGTCGATGGGCGTCTATCTGGGCGCCAGCACCAAGATCGTGGATCGCGCGACCGGGCAGATCCATCAGGGGGAAGTGCCGCCCTACAGCGTTGTTGTGCCCGGCACCCTGCCGGGCGCCCCCGCCAGCGATGGGTATGCGCGGCCCAGCCTGTATTGCGCCGTCATCATCAAGCAGGTCGACGCCGGCACCCGCTCCAAAACCTCGATCAATGAATTGCTCCGGGATTGATCAAATCGTTAAGTATGATAATGTATGATTAAGTAAGCATATGGACACTCACCATGGAACGCCTGACTATCACCTTGACCGCTGAAATGGCTGAAGCCGTGCGCAGCGCAGTTTCAGAAGGTGATTACGCGTCCAGCAGTGAGATCATTCGTGAAGCGCTGCGCGACTGGCAGCTCAAGCGCAACGCCCTGCGTCAGGAGCTTGAAGCGCTGAGAGCAAAGATAGGGCGTGGCGATTTGGAAATCGCGGCTGGCCATGTGCGTGACTTTGACGCCGAGCGAATCATCGAAGCGGGAGGCAGAAAATTAGCCGGCCGCGCGTCCTCCGGGTAAATGAACAGGCAGAAGACGAACTAGCGGAAATCTGGGCCTTCATTGCTTCCGATAATCCGGCAGCAGCAACTGCGTTTGTCCACAGACTGCGTGAACGCTTCGAACCACTGCTTGTCCATCCGGAGATGGGAGCCAGCAGGGACATGCTGTCGCCCGGTTTGCGCGTTTTTTTCACCGGGACTACGCCATATATTACCGTTTTACGGAAACCGAGATTATCATTATCCACGTGGCGCATGGTTCGCGTGACGCAGCCACGCTGATCGCAGACGGCGAAGCCTAAGCAGCAACCCTTCAAAACCAGCCGGCATCAATCAAGATTGAGGAACCTCTTTTTCGAATCGGGGCATGGGCGCACATTCGCGCATGCATAAGCGTATCGTCCCGTTTCTGTTGATGGCCCTCGTATTTTCATGTGCGGCCTCCGCCGCCCCGCGTCATGGCGTCGCGATGCATGGCGATGTGCGCGAGGGGCCGGACTTCACGCATTTCAGCTATGTCAATCCGCAGGCCCTGAAAGGCGGCGCGCTGGTGCTGGGCGAGCGCGGCGGTTTTGACAATCTCAACCCGTTCACGGTGCGCGGCGTCGTGCCGTTCGGCATCCGCGAATGGATTTATGAAAGCCTGCTGAAGCGCAGCAATGACGAGCCGTTCTCGCTTTATGGCTGGGTGGCGCAATCGGTTGAGATGGCGCCAGACCGCAGCTGGGTCAGTTTCAGCCTTGATCCGCGCGCGCGGTTTTCAAATGGCGCGCCGATAAATGTCGAGGATGTGATTTTTTCAGCGCAAATTCTGCGCGATAAAGGCCGTCCCAACCATCGCGCCTATTATTCAAAAATTCTGCACATCACTAGGCCGGGGCCAGGCCAGGTGCGTTTTGAGTTTGATCCCAACGCCATCGACCGGGAAATGCCGCTGATCATTGGCCTGATGCCGATCCTCTCCAAGGCCTTCTATGAGGGGCAGGATTTGACCGCCCCCAGCCTGCGCCCGCCGCTGGGGTCCGGCCCCTATGTTGTGGGCGATGTGTCGCCAGGGCGCAGCATCACCTACGTGCGCAATCGCGATTACTGGGCGGCGGATTTGCCGGTTAATCGGGGCCAGAATAATTTTGATACGATCCGCGTGGATTTTTACCGCGATGAAAATACCGCGTTCGAAGCTTTCAAGGCCGGACAGTTTGATCTGTGGGAAGAAATGGACGCCGCCCGCTGGGCGCGCGCCTATGATTTTGCCGCACTGCGCAGTGGTGAAATTGTGCGCGGGGCCATTCCGCATGGGCGGCCATCGGGTCTGCGGGGGTTTGTTTTTAATACGCGCCGGGACCCGTTCACGGATGTGCGGGTGCGCGAGGCGCTGGGTTATCTGTTCGACTTTGAATGGGTCAACCGCACTTACCTGCATGGGGCGTACCGGCGCACACGCAGCCTGTTTGACAATACCCCGCTGGCCGCCGCCGGACATGCCGCCAGCCGGGAAGAAGCCCGCCTGCTCGCGCCGTTTGCCGGTGTGGTTCCGGCGGACAGCCTGCAGAACGGCTATACGCCGCCGGTCAGCGATGGGACCGGGCATAATCGCGAAGGGCTGCGCCGCGCACAGGCGCTGCTGCGCGAAGCCGGGTATGTGCTGAAGGACGGGCAGATGATGCAGGCGTCCAATGGTGCGCCCCTGTCGTTTGAAATTCTGCTGGTGCGCCCGGAAGAGGAAAAACTGGCGCTGGTTTTTTCCCGGGCGGCGGCGCATCTGGGCATCCGCATTCATGTGCGCACCGTGGACGCCAGTCAGTATGAGGAACGATTGCGCGACTATGATTTCGATATGATCCTCTATGACTGGTACGCCTCGCTGTCGCCCGGCAATGAACAGAAATATTATTGGGGGGCCGGAGCCGCCGCCACGCCCGGCACACGCAATTATCCCGGCGTCGAAAGCCCGGCCATGGACGCCATGATCGAACAGGTGCTGGAGGCGCGTGGCGAGGCGGAATTTATAACGGCGGTGCGGGCCATGGACCGGGTGCTGATGGCCGGTCATTATGTCATCCCGCTGTATTTTCTGCCTGCCAATAATCTGGCCTGGCGCGTGCAGGTGCGCATGCCGGAACGGCCGCCGCTCTATGGGTTTGACATCAGCACCTGGTGGGATGGCCGCGCTGATGGCGTGAAACATTAGGCCTATCAGCGCCTTCCCCGCCCCGAATGGGCGCAGGATTAATTGATTTAATCCGGCTGCAACCCGGCCTATAGTGACAAAAAACAGAACCAAAAAACGGGAGGTGGAGCATGACGAATATCACCGCACAAACACTACTGGACCGGGCCGCGATCAGCGATGTGTTCCATAATTACGCCTGCGGCGTCGACACGCGTGACTGGAAACTGTTCCGCAGCCTGTTCACCGATGATTTGGAGGCGGATTTCACGTCGATGGCGCCCAGCAATATGTTTCACGGGGCGGACAAATGGTGCGAGTGGGTGCAACGCACCATCGACACACTCGACGCCACCCAGCACATCATCACCAATCATGTGCACCGGATTGAGGGTGACAAAAGCCAGAGCCAGTCCTATTTGCAGGCGCAGCATGTGCTGCGCGATCTGAACGGTGGGCCGGACATGTGTTACATGATTGGCGGCTATTACAAATATGACATGGTGCGCGCGGGCGCGGTCTGGCAGATCAAACGCTACAGCCTGACCATCACCTGGCAGACCGGCGATGCGGGAATTTTCCGTCTCGGCCTCCAGCGCAAAAAAGCGGCGGAGTAATTTATAGTCTTTCCGATCAAGTTGCTCCATTTCTCCCCACCCCAATCCCCCCCTTGATGGGGGGCGTAAGTTGCCATTCTGAGGTAAGCCCCTCCCCTCGATGGGGAGGGGTTGGGGTGGGGTGAGACACCGCCCGCGAATGGTTAAATCGGATTAATAAGAGTCTGACTGCCTATTTGCGCAGCTGTGTGATGATCTGTTCGGCCTCTTGAACCATCTCCTGCATGATTTGCGCGGCGGGCCTGATGTCGTGCACCAGCGCGCAGGATTCCCCGGCATATAATGCGGTGTGTGTTATGTCGCCCCTGAAGTCCGGGACCGGCGGGGACACGGCATATCTGGCATATTCCACGGGCTGCCCTGCGATGGTGGCTGTGCCCATAATGTCGGATTCGCCCTGCCGCTGCCCGGGGGCCGGGCGGCCTGCGGCCTCCCATTCCTTAACGGCCGTGTTGCGCAGCACCCGGTGCGGCGCATTGGGCCAGCCCACATCGAACAGACCAGTGTAGATGGTATCTTCGGCCCGGCTTTGCGTGACCAGTTCTTTATAATCCTGTGCCGCATTGGCCTCATTGGTGCACAAAAACCGGGTGCCCATCGAGACTCCCTGTGCGCCCAGCGCCAGCGCCGAGACAAGGCCCTGCCCGTTGGCAATTCCGCCGGACGCAATGACCGGTATGGGCTTCACTGCCGCTACAACGGCGGGGACGATAACCGAGAGAGATGTGGTGCTTTTGACGTGGCCCCCGGCCTCGACCCCCTGTGCGATGATCGCATCAACCCCGGCATCTGCGGCGGCAACGGCCTCCTCCACCGAGCCCACCTGCACGAAAACCTTCACCCCGCGCTGATGCGCCTGTTTGACATAAGGCCCCGGGTCGCCCCAGAACAGCACAAGGATAGGTATTTCTTCGTCAAGGCACGCCTCGATCTGGCCATTCCTGAGGAGCGGCAGAAGAATATTCACGCCAAAGGGTTTGCCGGTCAGGCCACGCAGGCGTTTGATCTGCGGGCGGGTATAATCAGCGGGCATGCCACCCATTCCCAGAACGCCGCATCCGCCCGCGTTGGAAACGGCTGCCGTCAATTCCACCCCCGCCAGATTGACGCCCAGTCCGGCGGAAAAAATGGGATATTCAACGCCTAAATTCTGGCAAAGTTGGGTCTTTAGCATCTGTTTCTTCCTCACGAATCCCAGGGGGAATGAACCGCAACTATTCTATGCCGGGTTCACCGCCTTTACCACGGCGTGCGGGCAAGTGCTGCGGGATGCGGCGCCTGCAGCCGCGCGCCGCCGTGCGGGAACAGTTTTTCACGGATGCTGCCGGGGTGATACTCACGCTGCATGCGACCGCGCTGTTGCAGGACCGGCACGACGCCCTCGATAAAATCCTCGAACGAGCCGGGCAGGGTGGCGTAGGATAGATTAAAGCCGTCGACGCCCGCATCGGTCCAGCGTTCCAGTTCATCGGCAATCTGTTCCGGCGCGCCGACAATCACCGGGCCCGCGCCGCCCATGCCGACACGTTTGGCAAGCGTCCTCATGGTCCATTTCTGGCCTTCTTTATCGGGGGCAAAGGCGCTCAAAACAGAATGCACAGCATTGGTTTTCGTAAATTCTATGGGCTCATCCGGATCAAAGGCGCTGAGGTCGATGCCCGTCCCGCCGCCTAAGAGGGCTAATGCCCCTTCATAATCGACAAGCTCGCTGTATTCGTCAAATTTGCGGCGGGCCTCGGTCTCGGTGCCGCCGGTAATGATTTTCAGATAGGCGAAGCCCAGAATGTCTTCCGGGTTGCGGCCACGCGCGCGCATCGCCTGACGGATATTGTTCATATATTTGCCCGCGCCCTCTGGCTTGGAATTGATACAAAAGACACATTCCGCATGCGTTGCGCCAAACTCGGTACCACGGGGCGAGGATCCCGCCTGAAACAGCACCGGCGTGCGCTGTAATGAAGGTTCTGACAGGTGGCAGCCATGCAGTTTGTAATATTTGCCGTCGTGATTGACGTCCCGGATTTTGGACGGATCGGCATAGACGCCGCGCGCCCGATCTTTCACCACGGCATCGTCCGCCCAGCTATTTT
>SHWM01000012.1 GCA_009693835.1 Alphaproteobacteria bacterium | reverse complement strand
GCCGTTGTTCATGGCGGGGCTAAGCCTGGGCGGCTCCGCCGCGCTGGTTGCTGCCGGGGCCGGAGTGACAGCGATTGCCGTGGCGGGCGGTCCAATGCTTTCGCTAGCCTATTTTGTGGTAAACGCCGCCGCGCCGATCCTGATCTGCCGTACCGCGAATCTGTCGCGGGAATTCACCGGGCCTGATGGCAAAACCCGGATTGAATATTATCCGGCGGGGTTGATGTTTGCCTGGCTGAGTGGTCTTGGCACCGTCATCATGTTGCTTTTAGCCCTGTACGTACATCGCTTTGAGGGCGGTATGGAGGTGTGGATCCCCCGTATTCTCGAGGTGGAGAGGCTTTCGCAGGCCATCCTGCAGGCGCAGATGCAGACAGGCTCAACTCAGGTGGATATGGCCGGACTGCAGCAAAGGCTGGTGCTATTCGCCCTGCCGGGGCTTGCTCTGTTCTGGACCCTGATCTGCATTGGAAACGGGGCGCTGGCCCAGCGCCTGCTCGTCCGGCTGGGCAGAAATATCCGCCCCAGTCCCGAACTGTTAAATATGTCCCTCCCAGGATTTATGCTGTGGCCGCTGGCAGCCGGATTAATACTCGCTTTTGTCCCGGGGGACATAGGGCTGAGCGGCCTGGTTGTGGCCGTGTTGGCGGCCATTCCGTATTTTTTCTTGGGTTTGGCGACAGTCCATGTTATCTCCCACCGCTTGCCAGGCCGGAAGTTTGCCCTGGCTGGTATATATATTTTGTTAATGGCCCTGGGCTGGCCATTTCTGCTGATTGTAGGCCTTGGCATAATTGAACAATTTGCCAATTTGCGCCTGAGCTATGCTGTTGCGAAGCCTTAAGGGCGAGAGGAAATAAGATGCAGGTCGTATTGCTGGAACGGGTCGAGAAGCTTGGCCAAATGGGCGCGGTGGTTAGAGTCAAGGACGGCTATGCCCGTAATTTTCTGCTGCCCCGGCGCAAGGCCCTGCGGGCGACAGAGGAAAATCTCAAATATTTTGAAACCCGCCGCGTTCAATTGGTGGCGTCCAATCTTGAGCAGCGCAATGAGGCCGAGCAGGTAGCCGTCACCATGGACGGCAAGTCCTTCGTGATCATCCGGCAGTCCGGTGAATCCGGATTGCTCTACGGTTCGGTCAACAGCCGCGATATAGCCAACGTCATGACCGAGAACGGCTTTACGGTGATGCGTCAGCAGGTCGCGCTCGACCGGCAGATTAAAAATCTGGGCCTGCATGAGGTGCGTGTGGTCCTGCATCCGGAAGTTTCGGCCAAGATCACGGTCAATGTGGCCCGCTCGGCCGAAGAAGCGGAAAAGCTGGCCGCTGGGGTCAATGTGCTGGTGGACATGGAAGAAGACGATGAGGCGCTGGATCAGCAGCTCGAAGAATTGTTCGAGGAAGGCGCCGCGCAGGACGAAGACGCGGATTAGTTTTTAAGAACACCGCATTTCCTGTCGAGGTTCAGGGCGGCGCGCAGGCGCCGCTCTTTTTTCCTGCATACCCTCACTGTTAACAGGCATGTATTATTCTTTCTGTGGGCCAGCGATTCGCGTTCGCGAATGAGGATGAAATGCAGTCTGCGCCTGCACTAGTGTGACGCCATGTCTGATATCCGCAATGCCCCCATCTTCGCGCTGGCCGCCAGTCCGGCCAGTAATATCGCGCCGCTTCCGGGCGCATTGAGTTATCGCTCGCCTCCCAGCAATGTGGAGGCGGAGCAGGCGCTGCTTGGTGCCGTGCTGGTGAACAATGACTGCTTCCATCAGCTCTCGGGTTTTCTGGAACCGCAGCATTTTCACGACCCGGTGCATGCGCGCATCTTCGACGCCATCAGCAAGCTGATCCTTCGCGGCCTGCTGGCCAGTCCGGTGACGCTGAAAAGCTATTTCGAGCGCGATGAAGGGCTGGCCGAAATTGGCGGCACGCAATATCTGGCGCGGCTGGCGGCTTCTGCCACGACGATCATCAATGCTGAATTTTATGGCCGTCTGATTCACGATCTGGCGGTGCGCCGTGGCCTGATTCAGCTTGGCGAGGATATGGTCAACCGCTCCTACGACGCGCCGGTGGAGGAAAGCGCCGCCAGCCAGATCGAAGAAGCGGAATCGCATCTCTTTAATTTGGCCGAGCGGGGCCGGTATGAAGGCGGCCTGCAACCCTTCAAAACAGCGCTGATTCAATCCATCGATGTCGCCGCCAAGGCTTATGAGCGAGACGGCGGGCTTAGCGGCCTCGCCACCGGCTTTATAGATCTCGACCGTCTGATGGGGGGGATGCACAATTCGGATCTCATTATTCTGGCGGGCCGCCCGTCGATGGGAAAAACCGCGCTGGCGACAAATATCGCCTTCCATGCGGCAAGAGAATTGTTGCGGGATAAGTCTTTGAAACAGGCCCAGAATGAAAGCTCCCGTCAGGGTGTCGTGGCTTTTTTCTCGCTCGAAATGTCCTCGGAACAACTGGCGACACGCATCCTGTCGGAACAGTCCAGCATCACGTCGGAAAAAATCCGGCGCGGACAGATTGATGACGCCGAATTCAAACGGCTGGTGACGGTCAGTCAGGATCTGCAGGAATTGCCTCTGTATATTGATGATACCGGCGCGTTGCAGATCAGCGCCCTGACCGCGCGCGCCCGGCGCATCAAACGGCAACAGGGCCTGAGTCTTGTGGTTGTGGATTATCTGCAACTGGTGCGCGGCAGCGGCTCCGCACAGGATAACCGGGTACAGGAAATTTCGACAATCACCCAGGGCCTGAAGGCCATGGCCAAGGAATTGAACGTGCCGGTGCTGGCGTTATCGCAACTATCCCGGCAGGTAGAGCAACGCGAAGATAAACGCCCGCAGCTTTCCGATCTGCGGGAGTCCGGTTCCATAGAGCAGGACGCCGATGTGGTGATGTTCGTGTTCCGGGAAGAATATTATCTGCAAAAGAACGAACCTCGCGAAGACAAACCCGAATATGCCAAATGGCAGGAGGAAATGGACAGGGCGCATGGGCTGGCCGAACTCATTATCGGCAAACAGCGTCACGGGCCCACGGGCACCGTGCGCCTGGCGTTCCTCAGCAATTTGACCAAATTCGACAATCTTGCTGCGGAAGGCTATTAAAGTAGCCTTAATCCGCATCGGCTAGTTTGTGATTCTCCGCCGGGTATCTTCCGCCCGGCCAGCCCCTCGAGACAAAGATCCGAAATGGGAAAACCGCATTCTCTGCAATCCGACGCTGCTGTGCATGGCGCGCGGCTGGTCATCGATCTCGACGCTATTGCCGCCAATTACCGGAAGCTTGCCGCCATGGCGGCGCCAGCCCGGGCCGCGGCAGCGGTCAAGGCGGACGCCTATGGCCTGGGCCTGGCCCCGGTCGCGCGCAGCCTCGCGAAAGCTGGATGTGAAACTTTTTTTGTGGCGCATTTTTCGGAGGGAGCGGCTCTCCGCGCCATATTGAAAAAGGCGCGCATTTATGTGTTGCATGGGCTGCCTGCGGACGCCGCCCAATTCTATATGGCGCATGCGCTGAGCCCGGTTCTCAACAGCCTCCCGGAACTGGCCGCATGGCGGGGTGTCAATGGACCACAGGGCGGCGTCATCCTGAATTTTGACACCGGCATGTCGCGGTTGGGCATGAGCGCGCATGACGCGGCGCAGCTTGTTTCTGAACCTGGCCTGCTGGCCGGTGTAACCGTCGATTACATTATGTCGCATCTGTCCTGCGCGGATGATCCGGCGCACCCGCTAAATGTACGGCAGAACGCCGCCTTCCAGCGCTTACGCGCCCTGTTCCCGCATGCGCCCGCCAGTCTCGCCAATACGGCGGGTGTCCTGCTCGGCGCGGATTATCACCACGATCTGGTGCGTCCCGGCATTGGTCTGTTCGGAGGAAGCCTCTCGAATGTTGACGCTGGCGCGTTCCAGAGGGTGGTGGCGCTCTACGCAAAAATCCTGCAAATCCAAGACGTTGACAGGCAGGATTATGTGGGCTACGGAGCCACCTTTTGTACAGACGGCCCAGGACGCATCGCCGTGGCCGGGATCGGGTATGCGGATGGCTATATGCGTGCATTAGGAAATTCCGGCTTTGGAGCAATCGGCGGTCATCGGGCGCCGTGCGTTGGACGGGTCTCGATGGATTTATGCACATTTGACGTTACCGCCGTGCCTGCCCATTTATGCGTCCCAGGCGCGGAAATTGAACTGATCGGACCAAATGTAAACATCGACGAAGTGGCGGCCGGCGCGAACACGCTTGGCTATGAAATCCTGACCCGTCTGGGGAGCCGGTTTGCCCGCTCATACCACGGCGATGGTTCCGGAAAACCATGAACGGCTGGAATTTTCTGGCTATAATCGGCCGCATCTTTCTTGCTTTTCTTCAATCTACCGGGCATCTCGTCCTGTTCGCGGGTCAAGCCCTGCGCCATCTGGTGTTGCCGCCATTTTTCGTCCGCATCACTGTGCAGCAAATGCTGCGCATCGGTTACTTCTCCCTGCCTGTGGTCGGTTTAACCGCCATCTTTACCGGCGCGGTGCTGGCGTTGCAGATCTATGTGGGCGGTTCACGCTTTAACGCAGAAGGTTTTGTGGCGCAGGTCGTGGTAATTTCGATGGTCCGCGAACTGGGGCCGGTTCTGGCGGCGCTGATGCTGGCGGGCCGCGTCTCTTCCGCCATTGCCGCCGAGATCGGCACCATGCGGGTGACGGAACAAATTGACGCCCTGACCACGCTGGCGACCAATCCCTTCAAATATCTTGTCGCGCCAAGACTAATTGCGGCAACGCTTACCCTGCCGCTTCTGGTGCTGGTGGCCGATATTATCGGTGTGATGGGCGGCTATCTTGCCTCTACCCAGCGGCTTGGCATGAACGCCGGCCTCTATATGAAAAGCACTCTGGATGTTCTGGAAATGGAAGATGTAACCTCAGGTTTGACCAAGGCGGCGGTGTTTGGTTTTCTGATTGCGCTGATGGGCTGTTATCATGGGTATAATTCCAGAGGCGGCGCACAGGGTGTGGGGGCCGCCACCACGGATGCCGTCGTGTCGGCCTCCATTCTTATTCTGCTTTTCAATTATATCATGACCGACTTCTTCTTTTCATGACATGAACGCACCCGGCAAGGACGTCCCCAAAATATCGGTCAGTGGATTGCACAAGCGGTTCGGGGCGCATCAGGTGCTGGCCGGCATTGATCTGGAGGTGGCGCGCGGCAAATCCCTGGCAATCATTGGCGGTTCCGGGTCCGGTAAATCCGTCACCATTAAATGTATCCTCGGCCTGCTCAAACCTGACAGCGGCAGCATCCGGATCGATGGACAGGAAACAGCCGGACTTTCAGGAACCGCGCGCGAGCAGCAACTGGCAAAAGCAGGGATGCTGTTTCAGGGCGCGGCCCTATTTGATTCCATGACGGTGTGGCAAAATGTTGCGTTTGGTCTGATTCAGGCGCACCGCATGCCGCCGGTACTGGCCCGCGAGAAGGCCCTGGCCGCCATGACAAAGGTCGGGCTGGAGGAGAAAATTGCGGATATGAACCCGGCCGAATTGTCCGGTGGCATGCAGAAACGGGTGGGGCTGGCGCGCGCCATTGCGCCCGAACCTGAAATTCTGTTTTTCGATGAACCTACCACCGGTCTCGACCCGATCATGGCGGGGATCATTAATGAACTGATTATTGAGCGGGTACGGGAGCTGGGCGCCACGGCGCTGACCATCACCCACGATATGAAAAGCGCGCGCCGGGTCGCTGACAGCATCGCCATGATCTATCAGGGCCGCATTATCTGGTGTGGCCCCGCGGCAGACGTTGATCATAGCGGCAATCCATATGTTGAGCAGTTCATAATGGCCAAGTCTGAAGGCCCCATCGTGCTCGACGTGTTGCGCGCCTAGAGCGGGATGATTTTGTATTGAATCACCCCGATCCCTGGGTCACCTGAGCCTGTCCTCGGGCTGGCCAAAGGCCAGTCCCGGGGGCACTTGTTGCGGGGTCCAGGTTAAAATACACAGGCTTATCCTTGTGGCGCCCCTGCCAAGCCGCAGCCTTCTTGCGAAGGCTGGTGGACCCCGGAACCCGGCTACGCCGGAGCGAAGCCCCTGCTTCGCCGAGGCAAGTAAATCCGGGGTGACAGGCTGAAGTTCTGGCATTTGCAAACTTGATATCATCATGATCTAGAGCAATTCCTTTTTGGACTGAATCAACCGGTCCAGTCTAAAAAGGTAAAATTGCTATAGATTATAATAGAGAGCATGTTTTACGGATCAGACGATCTCATCTGATCCGAACATGGTCTAGCGGGGAAATCGGCGAATGGCTCGTACGCTCCAAAATTTCATCTGCCAGTCCTGCGGGGCCGTCAGCGGTAAATGGGCCGGGAAGTGCGAAGCCTGTGGCGCGTGGAACAGTATTTCCGAGGAATCGTCTGGCGGCATTGCACCGGTTCTGGAATCCAAACGCGGACGGCGGATAAGGCTTTTACCGTTGACCGGCGAGGAACCTGAGGCGCCGCGCATACAGTCGGGAATAGGAGAATTTGACAGGGTATGCGGCGGCGGCATTGTGCCGGGCTCGGCGCTGCTTGTCGGGGGAGATCCCGGCATTGGCAAATCGACCTTGCTGTTGCAGATCGTGGCCGCTTTGGCGCGGCGAGGCTGCCGGACCGTGTATATTTCCGGCGAGGAATCGGTGGCGCAAATCCGCATGCGGGCCAAGCGCATGGAATTAAGTGAGGCGCCAGTCGAACTGGGCGTGGAAACCAGGCTCGGCAACATACTGGCGACGATTGAAGGCGGTGGAGAGGCCAAAGCCCCGGCCGTCATCATTATCGATTCAATTCAGACGGTGATGGCTGACGCCATAGACGCGGCCCCCGGCACGGTCACACAATTGCGCGCCAGCACGCAGGAACTGGTCCGCGCCGCCAAACGCAGCGGCTGCGCCGTCATCATGGTGGGCCACGTCACCAAGGACGGGCAGATCGCGGGTCCCCGCGTCATTGAGCATATGGTCGATACGGTGCTGTATTTCGAGGGCGATCGCGGACACCAGTTCCGCATTCTGCGGGGCGTCAAAAACCGTTTTGGCCCAACCGACGAAATCGGCGTATTTGAGATGACCGGCATGGGATTGCAGCAGGTTGAGAATCCTTCGGCCCTGTTCCTGGCAGGACGCAAGGAGCATGTTTCTGGTTCCGCCGTCTTTGCAGGCATCGAGGGCACCCGTCCGGTGCTGGTGGAAATTCAGGCGCTGGTCGCCCCTTCCAGCCTCGGCACGCCGCGACGGGCTGTTGTGGGTTGGGATAGCGGCCGGCTGGCGATGGTGCTGGCGGTTCTGGATGCGCGCTGCGGCCTCACGCTCGGGGCGAGTGATGTCTATCTTAATGTGGCGGGCGGCCTGCGCATCAGCGAACCGGCGGCCGATCTGGCGGTGGCGGCGGCGCTGGTGTCGTCCTATACCGGCGTGCCGGTGCGCGCCAGTTCGGTGGTGTTTGGAGAAATCAGCCTGTCGGGCGAAATCCGCCCTGTTACCCAAACCGAGGCGCGCCTGAAAGAAGCGGCCAAACTGGGTTTCACGCGGGCGATGACGCCGGCCGGGATAATCCCCCTGCCTGCCGCGATAAGCCTTGACGAGATACCCCTGTTGGCGCGACTGGTAGAAGACTTTCAGGAACAGGCCGAATCGCGAAACGGTTGAACGGAACTATGGACGGCTGGCCCATCAACCCCTTCGACACGGCGGTGATCGTAATTATCCTGCTTTCGGGCGGGCTTGCCTTTCTGCGGGGTTTCACCCGTGAAATTCTGTCCCTTCTGGCCTGGCTAGGGGCCGCAGCCATTGCTTATTTCGCATTTCCCCATGTTCGCCCTATGGGTGCGGCGTTTATCTCACCAGGCTGGCTGGCGGACGGGGCCAGCGCGCTAGGCGCATTCATTCCCTCGCTGATTGTGCTGTGGATACTCAGCCACGCGATATCCCAGAAGGTAAAGGGCTCAAGGGTTGGCGCGCTGGACCATACTCTGGGGTTCATTTTCGGGCTGGGACGGGGCGCCGTACTCGTCGCGATACTTTTTCTGGGTTTGGGATGGCTCGTGCCCATGCAGCCCACGCCGCCGGACTGGGTAGGCCAGGCCCGCACCCTGCCATTGGTCAGTTCCGCGGCCAATCTGTTTCTGAACCTGCGATCGCCGTCCTCCGGCACGGTCGGCGAACGGACCGCCCTGCCAACGCCTGTTTTTCAGGTCCACAAACGGCCCGCAGACAGCCCCTCCGAAACAGGCTATAAGACTACACAACGCACAACCCTCAAGCATCTGATTGAGGGGGATTATGCGTCCCAATGACGTCGTGCCGCCTGTATGAAAGAACGCATTCAGCCATGAGCGCATCAAGGTTCACCCCTTTCCTGCCCGGCTATGACGAGGATAAGCCGCATGAGGAATGCGGGGTCTTTGGTATTTTCGGCCATGAGGATGCGGCCGAACTGGTCGCGCTTGGATTGCATGCGCTGCAGCACCGCGGGCAGGAAGCCGCAGGCATCGTTTCCTTCGATGGTGAGCGCTTCAATTCGGAGCGCCGTCTCGGTCTGGTGGGCGACAATTTCTCGCAGGAGGCCATTATCCGCCGGTTGCGCGGCCATGCTGCCATTGGCCATAATCGGTATTCAACCACTGGCGAGACGATATTGCGCAATGTGCAGCCCCTGTTTGCGGACCTGGCCGGCGGCGGGCTGGCTGTCGCGCATAATGGAAATCTGACCAACGCCACGTCGCTGCGCCGCCGTCTGGTCGGAAACGGGGCGATTTTCCAGTCCACGTCCGATACGGAAGTGCTGGTGCATCTGGTGGCGACCAGCCGTGAGGTGCGCCTTGTGGACCGTCTGATCGATGCCCTGCGCCAGGTCGAAGGCGCCTATTCTCTCGTCACCCTGACCAACAAGAAAATGATTGGCGTCCGCGATCCGCTGGGGGTGCGCCCCCTGGTGCTGGGGGTGTTCGATGACTGCCATGTGCTGGCGTCGGAAACCTGCGCGCTGGACATCATTGGCGCGAAATTTGTCCGCGACATTGCGGCCGGCGAGATGGTGGTGATCACCCGCGAAGGCATTGAATCGCTGTTCCCCTTCCCGCCCGCGCCCAGTCGCTTCTGTGTATTTGAGTATATTTATTTTGCCCGCCCGGACAGTCTGGCCGAGGGCAAAAGCGTTTACGAAGCCCGCCGCCGCATTGGAGAGGAACTTGCCCGCGAATCGCCCGTAAGCGCCGATCTGGTGGTGCCGATTCCGGATTCCGGCACACCTGCCGCCATTGGTTTCGCCCATCAGGCGGGCATCCCGTTTGAGCTGGGCATCATCCGGAACCATTATGTAGGGCGGACCTTCATTGAACCTGCGCAGCGCATCCGCCAGTTGGGCGTCAAGCTGAAGCACAACGCCAATCGCTGGAGCGTGGCGGGCAAACGCATCGTCCTCGTCGATGACAGTATCGTGCGGGGGACGACCTCAATGAAAATCGTGCAGATGATGCGCGACGCGGGAGCGACAGAGGTGCATATGCGCATCGCCTGCCCGCCTACCACCCACTCGTGCTTTTACGGCGTCGATACGCCGGAGCGCGATTTGCTGCTGGCGGCGCACCGCAACGTGGAACAGATGCGCGTCGTCATTGGCGCCGACAGTCTGGCCTTCATCTCAATAGACGGCCTCTATCGCGCCATGGGACACAAAGGGCGTGATAATGACACCCCGCAATATTGCGACGCCTGTTTTACCAGCGAATATCCGACACGGCTGACCGACAGGGAAGAACCGGCGAACGAGCGGCAATTATCCCTGCTGGCCGAGGGTATATAATTTCCAATGCCTGCTCTTGATGGGCAGATTGCCCTGGTCACTGGTGCATCGCGCGGTATTGGCCGGGCCGTCGCGTTAATGCTGGCGCGCAAGGGGGCGCATGTGATTGCGCTTGCCCGTAATGTCGGGGAGCTGGAGAGCCTTGACGATGCGATCAAGGCCCTCGGGCAAAAGAAGGGCGCGACGCTGGTGCCGCTGGATATGAAGGACCACGCGGCGATCGACCGGCTGGCGGCCTCTATCCAGTCACGGTGGGGCGTGCTGGACATACTGGCCGGCAATGCCGCCGTCCTCGGGCCGATTACACCGGTTGAGCACATTACCCCGCAAAAATTTCAGGAGTTGCTGGACGTGAATTTGACCGCCAACTGGCGGCTGATCCGCGCGCTGGCGCCTCTGCTGCGGGCCTCAAACGCGGGCGGACGGGCCGTGTTCGTCAGCTCCGGCGCGGCGCAGGGCGCAAAGCCTTTCTGGGGCGGCTATTCCATGAGCAAGGCGGCGCTGGAAAGCCTTGTAAAAATCTGGGCGGCCGAAAACGCCGGAACGGGCCTGCGCATCAATCTGTTTAATCCGGGGGCGACGCGTACCGGCATGCGCGCCACCGCCATGCCGGGCGAGGACCCGATGACCCTGCCCGCCCCAGAATTGGTGGCCGAGGCGATGCTGCCTTGGCTGTTACCCGATTGTTCCGCTACCGGCAGAACCGTGAATTTCAGAAAGGACGCCGGGCGATGTGGTTAAACCGCCGCATGGTTTCGAGCGCCGCATCCCCGTTTCTGTAAAATATCCCGGGGCCTATTTATGATAACAGGCATCGAAGGCGGCTGGTCCCACATCCACTGTGCCGACCCCGGCCTGGGCGCTGATGGAGATTCGGGCGCATTCAAAGCAGGGGCCCAGGCAGGCCTCATAGGCTTCATTATTTTCAGGGTCCAGCCCACCGGGCACGGTTCTGCAAAACGAGCTGCATTGTTTCTGATCATAGGATTGCAGCAGGACCTGCCCCGCGCGCTCGCCATGTTCTGCGCCATGTTCCGGTTTGGCGGAATGTTTGTCCACATTGTGGCCAATCAGCATTTTCATGGTCTCGCCGAAAGTCGGGGCGAGGCCAGGCGCGCTGAACTGGCTGGCGTTATAATTATCGCCGGAAACAAAACGCGGCTTTGCACCCGCGATGGCAGTTGAGAGCGCTATCACCGTCACCACCATCCATGCAATCACGCTATATCGCATCTGCATACCGGACGGGCATGCGGGGCCTGAGGGACTTAACTGGTCAACAGAGGCACGCGCGGCTTGCCGCCGCTATCGGGCGGCTGCTTGTTGCCTTTTCTCTTGCCGGTTTTAACTTTACCCTTTGCCCTGGATTTAACGGGACGTTTCACACCGGATTCGAGATATTCGAAAGCCAGTTTAGTTTCACCCGCCTCGGAAGTCGTCACGCCAATGCGCACCAGTCCGCCTTTGACCAGCCTGCCAAACAGCAACTCATCAGCCAGCGGCTTCTTGATATATTCCTGAATCACACGCGCCAGCGGCCGCGCGCCATACTGCTCGTCATAGCCGCGTTTGGCGATCCAGTCATTGGCCTCGGGCGAAAGTTCAATGGAGACATTGCGGTCTTCAAGCTGCCCTTCCAGTTCCAGAACAAATTTTTCCACCACCATCGAGATCACATCGGGCGGCAGATGGTTGAAAGGAATGACGGCGTCGAGACGATTGCGGAATTCAGGCGTAAACATTTTCTTGATCGCCTCTTCGTCTTCGCCCTCCTTGGTGCCGCGTCCAAAGCCGATAGCCTGCTTGGCCATTTCCGACGCGCCCGCATTGGTGGTCATGATCAGGATGACATTGCGAAAATCCACCTTCTTGCCATTATGGTCGGTCAGTTTGCCATGATCCATGACCTGCAGCAGAATATTGAACAGATCGGGATGCGCCTTTTCGATTTCATCGAGCAGCAGCACGGTATAGGGATGCTGATCAATGCCATCCGTCAGCAGGCCACCCTGATCAAAGCCGACATATCCCGGCGGCGCGCCAATAAGACGCGAAACGGTATGACGCTCCATATATTCAGACATGTCGAAGCGCAGTAGTTCCACGCCCAGGATCTCGGCCAACTGCTTGGCGACTTCGGTCTTACCCACGCCTGTGGGACCAGAGAACAGATAACAGCCAATCGGCTTGTTGGGTTCACGCAGGCCCGCGCGGGAAAGCTTGATCGTCGCCGCAAGAGCCTCAATCGGCTTGTCCTGTCCGAACACCACGCGCTTTAGCGCGGCCTCCAGATCAGCGAGTGATTCCTTGTCGCTCTGGCTTACGGTTTTGGCCGGAATCCGGGCCATCTTGGCGATGACGGTTTCAACCTCATGCGTGCCGACCACTTTCTTTCGCCGTGCGGGCGGCAGCAGCATCTGCGACGCGCCAACCTCGTCAATCACGTCAATCGCCTTGTCGGGCAGCTTGCGGTCATGGATGTATTTTGCCGACAGTTCCACCGCCAGCTTGATCGCATCATTGGTGTAACGAACCTTGTGGTAAGATTCGTAATAGGGTTTCAGACCGGTGAGAATTTTTATGGCGTCCTCGACCGTCGGCTCATTGACATCAATCTTCTGGAACCGTCTCAGCAGGGCGCGGTCTTTTTCAAAAAATTGCCGGAATTCCTTGTAGGTGGTGGACCCGATACATTTCAGCGCCCCGCTCTGCAGGGCGGGCTTCAGCAGGTTGGAGGCGTCCATGGCCCCGCCGCTGGTCGCCCCCGCGCCGATCACCGTATGAATTTCATCGATGAACAGGATGGCGCCGGGAAGCTCCTCCAGTTCCTTCATGATGGCCTTGATGCGCTCTTCAAAATCGCCGCGGTAGCGGGTTCCCGCCAGCAGGGTTCCCATGTCCAGCGAATAGATGGTTGCACCGGCGATCACTTCGGGCACTTCGCCATTGACGATCTTGCGCGCCAGCCCTTCGGCGATGGCCGTTTTCCCGACGCCCGAATCCCCCACGAGAAGCGGATTATTTTTCTGGCGGCGGCAAAGAATTTGCATTGCCCGCTCCACCTCGGCCGCACGTCCGATCAGCGGGTCGATATGCCCTTCCTTGGCGCGGGTGTTGAGATTGACGCAGTAGGCTGCCAGCGCGTCGCCGCCCGTCTGCTGCTTACCGGATTTTTCCTGACGCTGCTGCTCATTCGCGCCTTTTACCGGCTTGCCCTCGGACATGCCCGGCACCTTGGCGATGCCATGGGAAATGTAGTTTACGGCGTCGTAGCGCGTCATCTCCTGCTCCTGCAGGAAATAGGCCGCATGACTTTCGCGCTCCGCAAAAATCGCCACCAGAACATTGCCGCCGGTCACTTCCTCCCGCCCGGAAGATTGCACATGTATCACCGCGCGCTGAATGACACGCTGAAACCCCGCCGTGGGTTTGGCCTCTTCGCCATTATCCACAATCAACGAAGACAGCTCGTTGTCGATGTAGTTTTCCAGACTTTGCTTGATGACTTCCAGCTTGACGCCGCAGGCGCGCATGACCGCGCTGGCCTCCTTGTCATCCAGCAGGGAGAGCAGAAGATGCTCCAGGGTGGCGAATTCGTGCTTACGCTTGCTAGCGCTGGCGATGGCACGATGCAGGCTTTCTTCCAGACTGCGGGATAAAGAAGGCACGGTGGCTACCTAATCCTTTTCCATGGTGCACTGTAACGGGTGCTGATTCTGTCGTGAATAGTCTATCACTTGGGTTACTTTTGTCTCAGCTACTTCATAGGTATATACGCCGCATACGCCAACGCCCTTTTGATGCACATGCAGCATGATCTTCATCGCATCGGAATGGTCCTTGTTGAAGAGCTGCTCCAGAATATGCACCACAAACTCCATGGGCGTATAGTCATCATTCAACAATAGCACCTTATATAGGGAAGGCTTCTTGGTTTTGGGTTTGACTTTGGTGACAACCCCTGTGCGCTGATCATCGTCATTGTCGACGCCATCATCCTTCGCCATCAGGTGCGGCAAAATTTCCCTGCTGCTGCTCATAGGCGGTGCTTGGTCCCTTGTGCATCGGCTGCGTTAATGAATTAATCATATAATACGATCTCTCCCGTCCCAATCAAACATCAAATGGGCGCGAAAAAAAAGAAAAGCCTTTCACCCCCCAATTTCGACCCTGACGGGTGTGGCGCCGCCCGGCCGCAGCCTCAATAATAACGTTTTCACCTTCACCACAAAAGCGCAACGCTTTCAGGATCGTATAAAATCGGGTGCGTCTTTTCCAATCCTAATCCGCCGAAACGCAATCACCCAGGCTCCGGGCGATGTCCGGCAGGCCCTCATGCCTCCCTCCGGACAGGCATCTCCTGAAAATCTGTCGCATCAAACTGCACCGGACAGGGCTGGCGGGAAAACATATGTGAGGTTGGGTTGTTTTATTTCCAAGCTTATATTGTTACGGATCCGTAATATAATGTTTCTGTAAAAATAATATCATTACGGGTGCGAAACAGAGCCTGGATAAGCCAATTCGGAGACGAATAACCTTACTGGCCAGTCTATCGAACTGCCAGGGAAGGATATAATCCATATTAGGTACCTATTAATACGTGTAATATAATTCATTGCACCTATTGATACAGGAGTGTGCATGTCACAAAAAATGCCCGACAGAGCCTACGGGATTACGTCACCAAGTCTGGATCTGCAACGCAAGATCGGCGGACCGCTGAAGCCCCTTGAAAGCGCGCAGATTGACCGGGTTTCAAAGGCGCTCGAAGAGCTGGCGGAAGGCATGAAGGATTGGATCCGCGTCGATCTGGACCGGTTGTACGCTGCGCGCCAGGCGTTCCAGGAAAACAGCCAATCCAAAGAATGTATCGATGATCTGCACCGGGCGGCGCACGACCTGAAGGGGCTTGGTCAAACCTATGGCTTTCCGACCGTTTCGGTAATCGCTGACACTTTATGTAAGGCCATTATCCAGGCGCTTGAGAACGGTACACTGCCGCACGAGCTGGTTAATGCCCACGTGGATGCCCTGCGGGCGGTGGTAAACCTGAATTCACGTGATGCGACCAGCAAACCCGCCTAGGAACTGCTCGGCGGCCTACAGGCGCTTGTGGACAAGAAAATCAGCTAATCCCGGCCTTTAGGCACTATCTGCCCGAGGCACTATGTGCCCGGCTACAGCTCTGGGCGTCCGCTGCGCCTGCATGATACGCATAAAAATATATCCTTAAAATCATATAGTTGTGAGATATAATTAAAGTTCCACAAGTGGTACGATGATTGCTTGCTTCTGGTTGGTGTTTGAATTGCCCTGGGTTCAGAAATGGATAGCAAGGCACGACACGGGCGAAAGCCTACCCGGCAAAATGTCTGGCTCCTAATCCAGAAAGGAATCATCAGATGACGACGATCCATACAAATCCAGGCGCGCTCGTGGCGCAGGCTACCTTGAGAACCATATCAACGCAGTTGGATAGAGTGTCAAAGCAGGTACAAACCGGGTATAAGGTCGCCGACGCGAAAGACGATGCGTCAACCTTTGCCGTGGCTCAGGGCCTGCGTGGCAATCTTGCGTCTCTTGTAGCCGTTCAGCAGGGTTTAAGTGGCGCCGTTGGTCTTGCCGAAGTCGGGCTTGCGGGCGCAACCGCCGTGTCAAACCTGTTCGAGGACATCAGAACCAAGCTGACCCAGCTTGCGGACACCTCGATTACAGCCATACAGCGGGCGACCTATTCGACTGACCTCAAGGGTTTGGCTGTACAGGCCAAAAACTTGATCAAACAGGCAAAATTCAACGGCACCAACCTATTGGACAATGCAGTGGCAATGAATTTCATTGCCGATGTAAATGGCGTTACGATTGGCGTGTCGGGTGTCGATGTGTTTACAAGCGCATCAACATTCAACGCATCAATCGGGGCCAGCGTTACCTCAACCCTGGCGCGGACTTTCCTGAACGCCAGCAGCAATACACTGGACCTGTTCATCGCCAACACGAATACGGCGCTGAGCGGGATAGCCGGTGATCTGCGTGCAGTCGAAGCGCAGAACAATTTTACCAAGGCTATAAGTGACGCGACCGAAAAGGGCCTGGGCGCCCTGGTTGACGCGGATCTGGCCAAAGCTAGCAGCAGATTGCAGGCCCTACAGGCCCAGCAACAGCTTGCCACGCAGGCCATTACCATCGCTAACCAGGCGCCCGCGATCCTGTTGTCACTGTTCAAGTAAGTACGCAGGGAATGGGAAATTAACCCTTCCCCTGAAGAATTCGGGGCCGGCTCAGCCGGTCCCGGCTTTTTTACCTTGATTGCGCTGTCAAGCCGCCTTAGTTTCGGACGCAATCAACCATTATAAAGAAGACAAACCATGAAATTCCAAGGCACACCAAACTATATCGCCACCGAGGATCTGATGATTGCGGTTAACGCGGCTGTTACGTTGCAGCGCCCGCTTTTGATCAAGGGCGAACCGGGTACGGGCAAAACCGTGCTGGCGCATGAAGTTTCCAAGGCACTCAGCAAGCAGCTCATTGAGTGGCACATCAAATCCACGACCAAGGCGCAACAGGGGCTTTATGAATATGACGCCGTCACGCGTCTGCGCGATTCGCAGCTTGGCGACGCGCGGGTGAAGGACATCAGCAATTATATTAAAAAGGGCAAGCTCTGGGAGGCGTTCACCAAGGACGACGCGCCCGTATTGCTGATTGATGAAATTGACAAGGCGGATATCGAGTTTCCGAACGATCTGCTGCAGGAACTGGATCGCATGGAATTCTTTGTCTATGAGACATCGGAAACCATCAAGGCCCAGAACAGGCCGATCGTGATCATCACATCGAATAATGAAAAGGAATTGCCGGACGCGTTCCTGCGCCGCTGTTTCTTTCACTATATCAAGTTCCCCGAAAAGGACACGATGGAAGAGATCGTGCAGGTCCACTATCCCAATATCAAGAACGACCTGGTAAGCAGCGCGATGAGCATCTTCTATGAAATACGGGAAGTGCCGGGCCTGAAAAAGAAGCCATCGACATCCGAGCTGCTGGACTGGCTGAAGCTACTTCTGGCGGAGGATATTTCGCCCGAAACCTTGCGTGAACGCGACCCGAACAAGCTGATCCCGCCGCTGCATGGCGCGCTGCTGAAAAACGAGCAGGACGTGCATCTGTTTGAGCGTCTGGCATTCCTGGCGCGCAGGGAACGCACATAATCAATCCAGGTGCAGGCTGAAAATTAGGCTAAAGGAGAGCGCAGATGTTCATCAACTTCTTCTATGAACTGAAGGAAGCAAAAGTTCCAGTCACACTCAGGGAATATCTGACCCTGATGGAGGCAATGAAACTGAGCGTCGCCCAGTTCAGTGTGGACGAATTCTATTATCTGTCCCGTTGCGCCCTGGTGAAAGACGAGCGCAATCTCGATAAGTTCGACAGGGTCTTCGGGAAACATTTCAAGGGCCTCGAATTTGTCGGCGAAGCGGCCAATAAGGAAATTCCCGAAGAATGGCTGCGTTCCATTGGCGAGCGGTTCCTGACCGATGAGGAAAAGGAAATGATCGAAAGCATGGGCGGTTTTGAGAAGCTCATGGAGATGCTGAAAAAGCGTCTTGAAGAACAGAAGAAAAAACACGAAGGCGGCAACAAGCAGATTGGTACCGGGGGCACGTCTCCCTTTGGCGCGGACGGTTATAATCCCGAAGGCGTGCGCATCGGACAGAAAAAAAGCCGCCATGGGCGCGCCGTTAAGGTATGGGACAAGCGCGAATATAAAAATCTCGATGACCAGGTGGAACTTGGCACCCGGAATATCAAGATTGCGCTGCGCCGTTTGCGCCGGTTTGCCCGTGAAGGTGCGCAGGATCAACTGGATCTGCCGGGCACCATCCGCGACACGGCGCGTCATGGCTATCTTGACATCCAGATGGAGGCCGAACGCCGCAACAAGATCAAGGTCCTGATTTTCTTTGATATTGGCGGCTCGATGGACGCCCATATCCGGACCTGCGAAGAGCTGTTTTCGGCCGCGCGCACCGAATTCAAGCATATGGAATATTTCTATTTCCATAATTCGCTGTATGAACATGTGTGGAAGGACAATCGCCGCCGCCACAATGAGAAAGTCCCAACCTGGGATGTACTCAACAAATATGGGTCGGATTTCAAGGTCATCTTCGTTGGCGATGCGACCATGAGTCCCTATGAAATCACCTATCCAGGCGGTAGCGTCGAGCATTGGAACGAGGAAGCAGGCGAAGTGTGGTACCAGCGCGTGCTGGATATTTATCCCAAAGCCGTCTGGCTGAATCCTGTTGCCAAAAAGCATTGGGAATATACGCCGTCGATCCAGGTGGTCGAACAATTAATGTCCCGCCGCATGTATCCGCTCACGCTGGGCGGACTGGATGACGCCATGAAGGAACTGAACCGCTAATCATCTGATCCGCTCTAAAACGGAGCTCCTGTAATGGGAGCTTCAAAGCAAAAAAGGGGTTTGATACCCCTTTTTTTATGGCCAATCATCCGTTGGGCGATTGCTTTCAGTTAGGGTTGGGGCGCCGGCCCCAATACTCCAGCGCCTTTTGGAACGCGCGCACCTCCATGGGCTTGCTTAGAACATCATTCATTCCGGCGGCCAGCGCCTGGGTTCGGACTGCGTCCTGCGCGTCGCCGGTCAAGGCGAGAATGGGCAATTGGGCACGGGGTCCTGGCAGTTTCCGGATGGCCCGCGCCGCCTCGAATCCGTCCATGACCGGCATATAAATATCCATCAGAACGAGGTCATAGGGGCGGTCTATGGGCGGGTGCTGCAGCGCCCTTGACGCTTCCGCGCCATCATTGACGATCTGGCACGTACAGTGCAGCTTTTTCAACAGCAGGCGGATCAAAAGCTGATTGGCGGGATGGTCCTCTGCGGACAACACATGCAATTGCGGCCTGCCAAACAGACGCCTGCTTCCATTCCCGGTGGAAGGGGTGCCGTCAGAAGACGCATCGGGGAAAAGAAATTTGTCCATGATCCGGCACTCTTGAGTGGCCGCATGAGGACGTTGACCCGTGCCCCGTGCGCCTTTCGCCCGATCCCCATCGATAACCAGAAGGCATCATGATTCTGTAGAATCATTTAAGTCCAAAAGACCTAATGTCTGGTAAATGCGAACAGAATCACATAGGAGGCAGCCCGGGTCGTAGCGGACCACCAATAAAGCTATGAGGTAAAGCCGTATAGTTTCGCGGCATTGTCATGGGTGATCTTGCGGATAATCTTTTCATCGATGCCAGCGAGCTGTTCGGTCAGCGAGGCGCGGCTATCTGGCCAAATACCATCCGGGTGCGGAAAATCATTTCCCCACATAATATTATCCACCCCGATACGGGCGATATTTTCGATGCCAGTGCGGTCAATCTGGAACGTGGCGTACATATGGCCATGCCAGTACTCACTGGGCGGACGCGGGATCACATCCTTGAACTGATCCTCCCATTCGTAATCCATGCGTTCCAGCACATAGGGTATCCAGCCAATCCCGGACTCGCCAATGACGACCTTCAGGTCCTTGTACTTCTCCATCGCCCCGCTGAAAATGACCGCGCCCATGACCGTGAGCATCGGCACCTGAAAACCCGTCATATGCGTCGCCAGCCAGCGCTGCTTGTAGACAGGATCATTAAACCAGCGCTCATCCAGTTTGGGGCCGATCGTATGGATGTGCACGGGCACGCCGGTTTCGGCCGAGGCCTTCCATACAGGGTCCCAGTCCGCATGCCAGAGCGGCAGCATGTCATGCGCCAGCCCCAGCTCGGCGCCTTTCAGGCCCAGCGTTGCGATGCGCCGGATTTCGTCCGCCGATTCCTCCGGCGTGCCGCCGGAAATGCAGCCAATGCCTGCAAAACGGTTGGGCGCGTATTTACAGAATTCAGAAAGCCACTGATTGTAGATGCGCACCACGCATTTCACGATGTCGGCGTCGCCCAGACGGTTTGCGGCGCCAAGGATGCCGTAAAGCACTTCGCCGGAAAGCCCATCCAGCGCCTGATCCTTTAAGCGCAACTCCGGCACGGCCGGTCGCATGACGCCGCGGTCCTGGTCCTCGTACAGCCCCTGCTCCGCCATGCGGTCGGAGCGGTGAATCTGGCCTGGCTGATAACGCCGGCCGCCCGAACCCATGCCACCTGCAAGCCCAAGGGAGGCGCCGCTGGCGGATTCCCAGATGCGGTTGCCCCGACGCTCCACGATACGGGGCATGCGGTCTTTCAGGTGTGCCGGTGCATTGTCGCGCCACAGATTTTCCGGCAGGAGCGGGAAATCAATATGCCCGTCAGCCGATATCAGCCTAAGCTCCATTTCGTGTCTTCCTTTCTGGCTTGGCGTTTCGCCGCCCTGTATCCTATACTTGTGATCTTATTTCATTAGGTTCGGAGAGAGCAAATGAAAGCTTTGGTCATAGGGGGCACCGGACCTACAGGCCCTTTCATCATTAACGGGTTGCTGAGGCGCGGCTACCAGGTGGCCATGCTGCACCGGGGCGCGCATGAACTGCCGGAAAACCCGGATGAGGTTGAACATATTCATGTTGACCCGCATTTCCGTGAAACCCTGGACGAAGGCTTGCAGGGGCGGCAGTTCGATATAGTGATTGCAACCTATGGACGCCTGCGCGTGATTGCCGAGGCGCTGGCGGGCGTTACGCCCCGCCTGATTGCGGTGGGCGGCGCCGTCGGGTATCGCGGCATGATGCAGCCCTGGGCCAACACGCCCTCCGGAATGCCAATTCCGACACGGGAAGACGCGCAGCGCGTCGCCAGCCGTGAGGAGTTTGAATTTGGCTGGCTGATCCGGCACACCGAGGATGTGGTCATGCAGGCCCATGCGGCGGGACATTACAACGCCACCATGTTCCGCTACCCGATTGTGTACGGACCCAATTCCATACGTTCGCTGGAATGGCCGGTGATGAAGCGCGTGCAGGACGGACGCCGTCAGATTATTCTGCCAGAGGGGGGCCTGGCCGTGCTCTCGCGCGGTTATGCGGAAAACATGGCCCACGCGGTTATGCTGGCTGTGGACCAGCCGGAGGCCTCAGCCGGAAAAATCTATAATTGCGCCGATGAGCAGGGATTGAGTGTCGCCCACTGGGTACAGATGATCGCGCGCGCCATGGATTGGGAATTTGAAATTTGCGGCGTTCCCGGAGCATATGCTTACCCGGCGGCTGAATTTCTTGTGTATCATAACACCGTCAATCATCAGATCATGGACATTAACGCGATCCTTCAGGAGCTGGGCTATCATGATGTAGTGCCCATGCCACAGGCCGTTCCGCGCACGGTTCAGTGGATGCTGGATCACCGGCCCTTTACGACGCCCATGGATTACGCGATCGAGGATAAATTATTGACGATCTACAATGACGCGCATGCGCGGATGAAGGCCATACAGTATGCGCCGCCTCCGGCGTATCATTCCTATGCGCATCCAAAACAGCCGGGCGAAGGCCGCGACCATAGAAATCGCTAGGTCAAATTAAACAGTAATAATATATCCCGCCGGGAAATGTGGGGAGCCAGGGAGAAGTAGAGTATGAAGGCATTGGTGGTGGGGGGAACCGGGCCGACCGGCCCATATCTGGTCAACGGGCTGATCGCACGCGGCTATGAAGTGGCGATGATGCATCGCGGGACCCACGAGCTGGACGAAAACCCGCCGGAAGTGGAGCATATCCATGTCGATCCGCATTTTCGGGAGACCATCGATCCGGTCCTGAAAGGCCGTAAATTCGATCTCGTGATCGCCACCTATGGCCGCATCCGGGTGATTGCGGAAGCGCTGATCGGCCTGACCCCGCGGCTGATCACCATTGGCGGGCCGCCCTGTTATCGCGGCATGTTTAACCCGCAGGACAATATTCCCGAAGGCATGCCCATTCCGACCCCTGAAGACGCGCAGCGTATTGAATCCGCCGAAGAAGCCTATTTTGGTTGGATGATCCGGCAGACCGAAGACACGATCATGGGCTTTCACAAGGCTGGCCATTACAACGCCACCGTCTTCCGCTACCCGATGGTTTACGGTCCACACGCCATCGGTTCCCTGGAATGGCTGATCATGAAACGCGCCCAGGACAAGCGCCGTCAACTGGCGCTGGCAGATAGTGGCCTGACCGTCATGTCGCGCGGGTACGCGGAAAATATGGCCCATGCCGTCTTGTTGGCGGTGGACAAGCCGGCGGCGGCGGCCGGAAAAATCTATAATTGCGCGGACGAACAGAGCGCCACGGTTGCCGAATGGGCGCAGATCATCGCGCGGTGCTTTGACTGGAAATTTGAAATCTGCGGCATTCCGGATATATATGCGCATTCCTCACGCGACCTGCTGCCGCTCGACACCGCGACCCACCACCAGTTGCTGGACCTTCATCAGGTGCGCCAAGATCTCGGCTATACCGATGTCGTGCCGATGCAGGAGGCTATCGCGCGGACGGTCGCCTGGACGCTCAAGCACAAGCCGGACAATGATGGAAAGTTCAACCGGCCGGATCCGCTGAATTATGCGCTAGAGGATCAGTTGCTGGCGATTTACAATGAGGCGGCCGCCAAATTCCAGACCATACCTTTCAAAAGAAAGGAAGTGCACCATCCCTACCCCCATCCCAAGGAACCGGGGAAAGCGCGCGACCACCGCAACAGATAGTATTTTTCAGGCCGTCTGCGCCGGGGGTTCATAAAGCTTCAGGCCCAGGCCCTCGCGCGCTAGCGCCAGAGAAAGAATGTCGCGGGCCATTGGGGCCGCGACAACCGAGCCGCCGCCACCATGTTCGATCACCACCGAAATGGCGTAGCGTGGCTTGTCGGATGGCGCAAAGCCGATAAACAGAGCATGATCGCGCTGCTCCCAGGGCAGATTTTCATTCTTTATCACGCCGCCCTTGCTATAACGTTCCTCGCGGCTGATCCGGCGCACCTGCGCCGTACCGGTTTTTCCGGAAAATTGATAGCCATTGCCCTCCATACGCCGGGCATAGGCGGTTCCCCTTATTTCATTGACCACCGCCCACATGCCGTCGCGCGCGAGATTAAAATGTTCCGCAGGAATATCCATATCCGGGAATATGACCGGGGCCGCGCCCGGCGAAATGTCCCGCAACAGGCGCGGCTCGACGCGTTTGCCGCTCGCCAACCGGGCTGTCAGAATGGCCAGTTGCATAGGCGTTGTCTGAATATAGCCCTGACCAATAGCTGCAACCAGCGTCTCTCCGCCCATCCAGGGCTCGCCAAAACGCGCCTTTTTCCAGGCGGCTGAGGGCATCAAACCCTGCTTTTCGTCCGGCAGACCGATATTGTGTTTCACGCCAAGTCCAAACCGGGTAGCCATTTCCTGCATCTTATCAATGCCGGTGCGCCGTCCCGCCTCATAAAAATACACGTCGCAGGAAAATTTAATGGCCTCGCGCATCGTCATGGTGCCGTGGCCTTCCTTTTTCCAGCAATAAAAAACATGGTTCCCCAAACGCGCCGAGCCATTGCAGAACACACTGTCGCTCGGTGACATCGCGCCCGAGGATAACGCCGCCAGCGCCACAAGCGGTTTGATCGTGGAGCCGGGAGGATATAGACCCGCGATGGATTTGTTGATCAGCGGATGCATGGGGTCATCGCGCAATGCGTTCCATTGGCGGTTGCTGAGGCCAATATTAAAGGCGTCCGGCTCAAATCCCGGAACGGAAACAAGCGTCAGCACCTCGCCGCTTTCAATGTCCAGGCAGACGATCGACCCGCTTTGGCCCGCCAGGGCGGCTGCGGCAGCCTTCTGCATTTCGATATCAATGCTCAACACCGCATCCTTGCCGGGAATGCCTTCCGTGCGCGAGAGTTCACGGATCACCCGGTCATAGGCATTAACCTCCACACGCGTATTGCCCGCATGGCCGCGCAAATCTGTATCCAGCATTTTTTCGATGCCGCTTTTGCCGATTCTGAAACCCGGGGAGCGCAACACAGGTTCGGGGTCTTCAAGCGCCGCCAGATCATCTTCTGAAACCGACGCCACATAACCGATCAGATGCGACAGCAGCGGCCCATAGGGATACGCGCGCGTTTCGCCGGCTATGGGCTGCACCCCCGCCAGATCATAGCTTTTGATATTGACGCGGGCAAAATCCTCCCAGCTAAGACTTTCCGCAACAATGATTGGCATGAAGCTGCGTTTGGTGCGGATTTCGCGCGCAATGCGGGCCCGGTTATCTTCCGTTATCTGAATATAATCGGAAAGGACATTCAGGGTCTGATGAACATCGCGAATACGTTCCGGAATCAGCACCACTCCATAATTCTGCCGGAGTGTGGCTAGATCAGCCCCGAAACGATCAAGTATGCGTCCTCTCTGCGGCAACAGAAGACGCAGGCTGATCCGGTTTTCATCAGCCAGAACCTTATACTGGTCCGATTCAATGACCTGGAGATAATAGACACGCGACGCAACAACGCCAAACAGCAACGCCTGTCCGCCCCCCAGCAGAGCCGCACGGCGGGTAAATTTATTGATCTGCTTGTTATCGCGGCCGCCAGGCAACATTACGACCGATCCCTATCCGCTTCACTGGGCCGAGGGCATCCAGCGTGACAAACTCATTAAAATCAACGCCATGGCCGGGTAGATAAAAACCGTTAGCGCGGCCTGAACAAATACCGGCACCGGTGAAAGTAACACATCATAATAGGCGCAGGCCGCGAGCCAGGAAATCAAAGCGGCCCCCGCCACGCTGGATGTAAATCCGACCCAACCCAAAATAAATGACTGTCCAACCAGAAATTGTCTTTGCGAAATGGACAGATATTGCACCAACAGCAGTGTTAGCGCCCAGAGACCGATAGGCCCGCCGGATAAAACATCCTGAAGCAGTCCAATACCGAACACCGCGGCAGGGGGCATCAGGGCGGGACGCGCCACCACCCAGAAAAAAACGGCCGTGACGCTCATCAGAGGCGTGACAGCGCTAAAACCTGGCACACCTGCCGGAACCACGCCCGCCAGCACAAAAACTATTGCCGTAACTGTGGGGATCAACACAGAAACAAGGCGGCGAATTTCGCCCGCTGACCTTGAATTCCTCATCGTCCTCCCGCGGTGGCAATCGGGGTAGCAGGCAGGACCGGCGCGCCTTCCTTATTTGTGGCCGCCGGTGCTGGCGCCGGGTTAACGCCAATCGTGCCCGGGGGGGAATCCTGTCCATGATATTGAAGAATTCGTACAAATGTCAGCCTGTGTTCATCCGAGAATGTCTGTACCCGGACTTCATTTTTGGAGGGGCCATTATTCAGGCTGTCGATCTTTCCAACCGGAATCCCCGGCGGAAAAAATCCCCCATGCCCGGAGGTGACCAGACGGTCGCCAACCAAAGCCTTGGCGCGCGGAGGCAGATATAATAACTGTGGGTGGACCTCGTTATCCCCACCCAGAACTGCCTGATAGCCGCTAGCCTCGAGCCGGACGGGAATGCGGCTATTCATATCCGATAGCAGCAGGACGCGTGATACCTGCTTGCCGGCTGATACGACCTGGCCAATCAGGCCCTCGGCGCCGATAACGGGCATTCCTTTTTCTATGCCCTGATTGACGCCGGTATTTACCAGCACGGTATGCACAAATGGGCTGCCCAGGTCACCGATCACTCTGGCCGAAACAAATGGAGAGGGCGGTATTTCCTGCGCATTCAGCAGCGAACGGAATTCCTTATTCTCGCTCTCCAGCTTCACGGCAAACTGCTGCCACATCTGCAGGCGCTCTATTTTGGCCCGCAGGACACGATTTTCTTCGACCGTGTTAAAATATTGATCAATCTCGTCAAAATACGCGCGCAGCCCCTGGATAGGCAGAGACGAGAATTCAAGCACTGGCGCTGTAAAGTCGCCTAACGTGGTGCGAAGACTTTCCATCCGCTCACTGTCGGCGCGCCCCGCCAACAGCAGCACAACCGCCGCGCTTATCAGGATAATAAATGAAAGCCTTTGACCAACATCCTGCAACCGGATGGCAACCCGCCCTCCGCCATGATCATTACGTGGCTTAAATCGTGACATTCCTATCGAATCCCGCCCTGAATCTATGCCCTTAACGTACCAGTAAACGATCTAGTATGTGACATGTTATCACTCAATTCTTAACTGATTCCTGAGAGCACGTGGCGCATTGTTTTGAGATGCTCCAGCGCTATGCCTGTTCCCTTGGCGACGCATGAAAGCGGATCCTCGGCTACAATCACCGGTAGACCCGTGGCCTCCCGCAACACCTTATCCAGATTTTTAAGTAGCCCGCCGCCACCGGTAAGCACGATGCCCTTATCCACAATGTCCGCCGCCAATTCGGGCGGGGTCTGTTCCAGGGCTACTTTAACCGCCTCCACAATGGCGCTGACAGGCTCAGCCAGACTTTCCGCGATCTGGCGTTCACTAATGCTGATTTCCTTGGGCACGCCCTCGATCAGGTGCCGCCCCCGCAAGGTGACAGACGGCCCATCCCCTTCCAGCGGCGGGCAGGCGGCGCCAATCTGCGCCTTGATCCGTTCTGCGCTGGCTTCTCCAATCATCAGATTATGGTGCCGCCGGATATAGCCAATGATGGCTTCGTCCATTTTGTCCCCGCCTACGCGCACCGAACGGGCATAGACAATCCCGCCCAGGGAGAGAACGGCCACCTCGGTCGTTCCGCCACCGATATCAACAACCATCGAACCGGTCGGTTCGGTCACTGGCAGCCCCGCGCCAATGGCGGCGGCCATCGCCTCTTCGATCAGAAACACCCGGCGCGCACCTGCAGAAAGCGCAGAATCCTGAATGGCCCGGCGCTCGACAGCGGTGGAGCCAGAGGGGACGCAGATCATAATTTGCGGGCTGGCGAAGGAACGGCGGTTATGCACCTTGCGGATAAAATGTTTAATCATTTCTTCCGCCACTTCAAAATCCGCGATCACGCCCTCGCGCATCGGCCGGATAGCCTCAATATTACCCGGCGTCTTGCCCAGCATCTGCTTCGCCTCGTCGCCAACGGCGAGCACCTGTTTGCGGCCGCCAATCTCTACGATCGCAACAACCGAGGGTTCATTCAGCACCACCCCCCGGCCCTTGACATAGACAAGCGTATTCGCCGTGCCGAGATCGATAGCCATATCGGCGGAAAACATCCCTAACAAATTGGAAAATATACTCAATTTTACCTCTATCGCGAATCCATTGGCCGTGTCCGGCTAAGCCGCAGACTATAATATATAACAAAAAGCCAAAATGGTTAATATCTCGCAAAGATTGTTAAGATTAACCGAGATTATTTTTCCTTATGCAAAGAAATTGGCGGCAAAAGCCGCCAATTGAAGTCTTTAATACTTATGTAAGCCCTTCTTTCATACTGATGCAGTCCGGGAGACCGACAAAGTTTTGTCATGCTTCACCAGCAGGCGGTTTAATGCATTCACATAAGCCCGCGCACTGGCAACCAGAGTATCCGAATCAGCCCCCTGGCCGGTGACTGCCTTGCCATTCTGTTCCAGGCGCACGCTAACTTCGGCCTGCGCATCAGTACCTTCCGTGACCGCATGAACCTGGTAGAGCTGCAGATTCGCTTCATGCGGATAGAGAGCGTGAATGGCGTTGAAGATGGCGTCAACTGGGCCATTCCCGGTGGCCGTGGTCGCCAGCACCTCGCCGTCCACATCAAGTTCCAGTGTCGCGCTTTGCGGGCCTTTGGTTCCAGCGATCACCATCAGCGAAACCAGTTTGATCTTGTCCTGACCCCGCACCAGCGCATCATCAATCAGGGCGGCAATATCCTCGTCATACACCTGCTTCTTGCGATCGGTCAGCGCCTTGAAACGCACAAAAGCGTCTTCGATGGCGTTCTGGCCCAGTTGATATCCCATCTCTTCAATCTTCTTGCGAAAGGCGTGACGGCCGGAATGTTTGCCCATGACAAGCGAGCTCTGATACACCCCCACGCTTTCGGGCGTCATGATCTCGTAGGTCTGGGTATTTTTCAGCATTCCATCCTGATGTATACCTGATTCGTGCGAGAAAGCATTCTTCCCCACGATCGCCTTGTTGTATTGCACCGGAAAGCCGGTGACAGTGGAAATCATGCGCGAAGCGGCCACAAATTTTTCGCTGATCACGCCCGTTTCATAGGGCAGAAAATCGTTTCGTACCCGTAATCCCATAACGATTTCTTCAAGCGCCGCATTGCCTGCCCGCTCACCCAATCCATTAATTGTGCATTCCACCTGGCGTGCGCCATTAGCCACGGCCGCCAGGGAATTGGCCACCGCAAGCCCTAGATCATTATGGCAATGCGTGGAAAAGACCGCTTTGTCGCTATTTGAAACATTGGCGATAAGGTCGGCGATCAGCTTGCCATATTCGACCGGCATGGCGTAGCCCACAGTATCCGGCAGATTGATGGTCGTTGCGCCGGAACGGATGGCGGCGTCAATACAGCGGCACAGAAAGTCAAATTCCGCGCGGGTTGCGTCCTCGGCCGACCATTCCACGTCGCCGCACAAATTGCGCGCGTGCGTCACGGTGGCGATGATCGTGTCCAGCACCTGATCCGGCTCCATCTGGAGTTTGTATTTCATATGCACCGGGCTCGTGGCGATGACGGAATGGATGCGCGGCCGTTTAGCGCCTTTCAAGGCCTCCCAGGCGCGGTCAATATCCTTGAAGTTCGCCCGTGAAAGCCCTGCCACGACTGAATTTTTTACGATCTTGGAAACTTCCCGGACCGCCTCGAAATCACCATTCGAGGCAATCGGAAACCCGGCTTCGATAATGTCCACGCCCATATTCTCGAGCATTTCTGCAATGCGCAGTTTTTCATCAAGCGTCATAGAGGCGCCGGGCGACTGCTCGCCGTCACGCATCGTGGTATCAAATATCAAAACCCGGTTTTTGCTGCTGGTCATTGTCCTCATTCCCTACGTAAATACCTGTTCATACTGGAGTGTTTTCCGGTGTGAATATCCCCTAAACACCCGGCCTAATGCCAGTCGATGCCTAGGGGTAGATAAGGAGAAGATCAATTTCAATAATGGAGATATGGCTGGCGGCCAAGCGAATATCCAGATGGCCGGTATCGCGGATCAATGCTGTCACCGGCTCGTGGCGCAGGCCAGAGCGCAGATCATGCCTTGTTCCATTGTCCAGCATCGTCATCATTCAAACATGTTTGCCAATAGCGTATCCCCAACCGCTCGGGGATACAGGAAACTCGAACTAACAGAATAACACATCACAAAAAGTTACCAACACTTCACCGTGCGGACAATCTAGGGAAAATGCATTGACCAAGCAAGGCCCATCACAGGCTAGTTAATGCATTTCCGGTGGAGATGACCCAAGCAAGTTCAGCTACACCCCCTCGCCTGCCAGCCGCTGCCGCCGGTCCCTGGTGAGTTTAACCAGAAAATCAACGATCGCACGCAATCTGGCCACATGCCGCGCCTCTCGATGCGTCGCCAGCCACAACTCTGCCCGGCCAACCGTGTCCGGCCCCTGGATGCGCGTAATCCCTGGCACGCCATCGGCCAGGAAACAGGGCAAAACCGCAATCCCCACATTAGATATTACGGATACGTAACGAGTATACGCGTCTTCTGTCCGCATCACCACCTTGCAATCTGCTTCCGTGTTTTTCGACCATTCCCCGGGCGCCAGTGCAGAGGACGCGTTACCCATGCCAATCATTGGCAGGCCAGACAGAATTTTTTCGGACGATCTTTTATTTCGGGAGAGCAGTTCCGGTGTGGCGTAGAGTCCATAACCTACGTCCGCCAGCCGGCGCACCAGCATCTCCCCTGAAGAAGGGCTGCCATAAAAAAGCGCCAGATCCAGCATGCCCAGTTTCACAGGCGCCAGCCCGCTGGTAGCCTCTAGGTTAAGAACCATGCCAGGATTTTCCAGGCGAAATTGATTAATGCGTGGGGCTATAACCGCACCGGCCAGCGCCGCGGGCGCCGCCATGCTCATTACCATCTCCGCGCCCTGCTCAGCAGGAGAGTAACGTTTGCCGATGGCGGCGATACGTTCCTGAACCGGGCGAAGCGACTGGATAAGGGCCTGACCTTCCTGGGTGAGCCTGTAGCCGGTGCGGTCCCGCTCAAACAGGCGGATATCAAGAGATTTTTCAAGCGCGGCGATGCGCCGCAGCACCGTGGATGCATTCACCCCCAGAGACTCTGCCGCCGCCGACAGGCTGCCCAGCTCAGATACCGAAAGGGCGTAACGCAAATCATCCCAATTCATGGCGCGCCGTGGCAAATAAGCATATATTACTTGCAATATTAAAGCTAAGATCCGGATTGCCGCCAGTTAAAAAACCAGATTCGCGTTCCCAGCCACACAATGAATAGGCTACCCGCACTATCGATCAGGATTAAAAGCCCTGAAAAACTGGCCTGCGCTTCTCCATGAAAGCGCGGCGCCCCTCTTTGTAATCCTCGCTGGCAAAACAGGCCTGAACCATCTGTTCGCATAAAACGCTGTTGAACCCCTCAGGCGCCTTATCTATTTCGAGCATGGCCTGTTTGGCCGCCCTGAGTGTGAGCGGCGCGTTAGCGGCTATCAAGCCGCAGATGCTTTGGACCTGCGGCTCCAGTTCGGATATCTCCGCGATCCGATTGACCAGCCCCATCCCCAGAGCCTCACTTGCCGTGAATTGCCGGGCGGTGAAAAATATTTCGCGGGCAAATCCCGGTCCCACCAGATTCATCAGCGTGCGAATGCCATTATGGCGATAGCCAAGCCCCAGCTTTGCGGCAGGGATCGCAAAGACCGAGCACGGGGTCGCGATGCGAAGATCACAGTTGAGTGCAATGGCAAGCCCGCCGCCAATACAAAATCCCCTAATCATGGCGATGGTCGGAACAGGACAGTTCGCCAACCGCCCGTTGGCCCTATCGACCAGTTCCTCATAAGCCAATACTGCCTCAGGCGTTCCCCTATGTGTGTCAAATTCCGAAATATCGGCGCCCGCCACAAAAGCCTCTTCGCCCGCGCCCTTCAGAACAATCGCCCGCATTGCGCTATCAGCTTCAATTTCATCGAGCATCCGGGGCAGAGCTCGCCACATATCAATGGACATGGCGTTCCGGCGCTGCGGGTGGTCAAAAATGATTGTGGCGGTCTGCCCCTGTTTGACTAGCTGCATCCGGTCACTACCGTGGCTCATGGATTTTCACTCTCTTTGCTTGAAATTTTCTGGCGACGTTATTAGCGCGGCCTATCAACAGAAAAAGCCACGCTTTGAATGTTTCAGTACGCTCTCAGATGACCCCCTGATCGCGGAAGGCGGCGATGCTGGCTGTGTCATAGCCGTAATCAGACAGAATGGAATCCGTATGTTCGCCCTGTGGCGGCACAGGGCTGGTGATGTGAAAGGGCGTACGGCTGAGGGAGACGCCCTGCCCCACGAGCCGGATTTCGCCCCGCTCCGGATGCGCTACAGGCACCGCCATTTTCAAATGTTTTACCTGAGGGTCCTCAAACACCTGTTTGATATCATTGATTGGCCCGCTGGGAACCCCTGCCGCGTTAAAGGCCTCGACCCATTCCTGCGTGGTGCGGTTTATCACGATTTCCTGAATGATGGCGTTAATCGCGTCACGGTTTTTTGAGCGGGCGCGCGGGGTGGCGTAATCCGGATCGGTCAACAGGTCGGGCCGCTGGATCACCTCGCAAAAACGCCGATAGATGGCATCGCCGGTCGCGGCGATGTTCATATGCCCGTCGCGGGTCGCAAATACGCCGGTGGGAATGCCTACCGGATGGTTATTGCCTGCCTGGGGGGGAACCACGCCGTCCATCAGCCAGCGCGTGGCCTGAAAGTCCAGCATGGCCACCTGCGCTTGTAAAAGCGAGCTTTGCACCCACTGTCCCTGTCCCGACTGTTCGCGCTCCAACAGGGCGATCAGAATACCTTGCGCGCAATACAGGCCCGCCGTCAGGTCGGCCACGGGTATGCCTGCGCGCACCGGCCCCTGCCCGGGAAGGCCGGTGATGGACATCAGCCCGCCCATGCCCTGCGCCACCTGATCAAAACCTGCAAGGTTTCCATAGGGGCCGTCCTGTCCAAAGCCGGAGATACTGGCATAGACCAGTCTGGGATTGACGCCCTGGAGGGTTTCATAACTTATTCCCAGCCGGTGTTTGACATCAGGACGGTAATTTTCCACCAGCACATCGGCGTCGTTCGCCATGTGCTTTAATATCTCGACCCCCTTGGGATGTTTCAGATTCAATGTCATCGCGCGCTTGTTACGGTGCAGATTCTGAAAATCAGAACTCTCCCGCGATCCTCCCAGGCCATCATCCACATGCGCCGTGCGAGGCGCCTCGATCTTGATCACATCTGCCCCCCAGTCGGCCAGTTGACGTACGGCGGTGGGGCCGGCGCGCACCCGCGTCAGGTCCAGCACTTTGAAACGGGCAAGCGGACCGGACCGTTTCATTTGCTCTTGGGGCATTTGTTAACTAGCCTCCGTGTCAAATGAGCGCGTGGCGCTATTTTGAATCGTTACTGTTTTCGATTTCTCTTTTTAATTTTTCTCATTTGTCCAGCAAGCCAACGTGACATCAGACCTGAAACAGCCTTTGGAAACCAGCGCAGGCCCGATCCCGAGTTTGGACATACTGGCCAATGAATGGTGTGCACTGGAGCGGCAATCCGTCAATCACTCATTTTTCCTGTCATGGCACTGGATCGGCAGCTGGCTGAAAACCCTGCCCGAAGGGATCAGGCGGCAACTACTGAGGATTCACAGCGGGGATCGCACCCTTGGACTGGGGGTGATCATTCAGGGGCGCACGCCGGTGCTCAAACTATTCCGCTTGCCGCAAATTGCCCTGAACGCCACCGGAGATACCGGGCTGGATAATATCGCCATTGAATATAATGGGTTCCTGACCGCAGGAGGTTTTGAGGAAGAAGTGATCCGATCCGCCCTGGATTGGTTCTTAAGCGGCGGCCCCTCTATCCAGAGTGTCCTGCTGCCGGGCATTGATCCGATTTTGTGCAAGGCGGCCCTGACGACGGCGCGCGGCGGCTGGCTTGTGTCACGGCTCAACGAGGTTCCGTCCCCCTATGTGGATTTGAAACATATTCGAAATAAAGGGGAAGATTATTTATCGCATCTGAGCCGAAATACGCGTCAGATGATGCGGCGCAGTTTGCGCTATTATGAAGCCATTGGCCCATTACGTTATGATTGCGCCAGTTCCATCGACGAGGCGCGGCAGCTTCTTGGTGAACTCGAGCAGGCCCATCAGGCCTATTGGCGGGCGCAGGGACGGCCCGGCGCGTTTGCCAAACCCTATTTCAGGCTATTTCACGAAAGTCTGATCCGGTCCGCTTTCGTCGATGGACATATAGAGTTGGCCCGCATCAATGCCGGGGATACCACCATAGGCTATCTGTATAATTTTCTCTGGAGAGACACTGTTTACGCCTACCAGAGCGGATTTCTGTATGGAGAAGATAATTTGGCCCGTCCAGGCTGTATTTCGCATTATATGGCGATTTTTTCGGCGCTGGAACGGGGCTATGATGTCTATGATTTTATGGCGGGAATCAGGCGGCATAAAACGAGCCTCTCTACAGGCCAGCAAAACCTGTCCTGGCTGCAAATTCAAAGACCGGTTATGCCGGTCAGAGTGCAAACCGGTATGAAAACTATAATCACTAAAATTCGCAGACAAGCGGGTGTACGGACGATATAAGACTTCAGAGTCGGTAGCATGGGGAACGGAAATCGTCAGTGATCCTGAAATCTGAAAGACTGCTGTTCGAAGATGAATGGTTTGCAATTGACGATCTGTCCGATCTGGCGCCGCAACTGCTCGTTATTGTGGATACGGAGGAGGAGTTTGACTGGGCAGCACCGTTTGACCGTGGTTCAACAGGCGTGCAATCCATACGCTGGCAGTCCCTGTTACGTGAACTCTATCGCGGCTTTGGCGTGCGCCCCACCTATGTGGTGGATTATCCGGTGGCGTCACAGCCGGCGGGTTATGAACCCCTGCGGGAATTGCAGCAGAGCGGCGAATGTCTGATTGGCGCGCACTTACAGCCCTGGGTTAATATTCCGCATGAGGAAGAGTTGAACGAGTTCAACTCCTATCCGGGCAATTTGCCCGCCGCGCTGGAGCGCCGCAAACTCGAATGCCTCACCGAAATCATCACGCAGAATTTTGGTAAAGCCCCAGTTGTTTATAAGGCTGGGAGGTATGGTCTTGGGCCCAGGACATTCGGGACCCTCGCGGAACTGGGGTATAAAGTTGATTTAAGCCCGGTCCCCTATTATGATTTGCGGGAAAGGCATGGTCCCGATTTCCGTAAAATTCGTCCCTGTCCTTACTGGATCGGTAAAATAGGCGATATACTGACCATTCCGTTAAGCTGGGACTTCTATGGGCAACTCGCCCAATTTGGCCTGGCACTTGACCGCTTTCTGGACAGAAAAGTCCCCAGCACGCTGCTGATGCGCGGACTTTTGTCCCGCCTTCACCTTCTGGAGCGCAGCACACTGACCCCTGAAGGCGTGTCTTCGGACGAATATATCCGCCTGGTGGAAGACATGATCCGGTGCGGCCATCCTATATTCAGCCTGACCTATCATAGCCCGTCGCTTGAACCGGGGCACACCCCTTATGTCAGGACACCGGCTGATTTACGCCGCTTTATAAAAGGAATTGAAAAGTTTCTGAACGTCTTCATGAACCGTTTCGGCGGCAAGCCGGCGGATCCGCTAAGCCTGCGCAATTTGTTATTGCAGCGCCTGCCCCGCTCCTGAGAAATAAGACCGAACAGGAATATAGTTGAGGCAGAAGGACTGCTCTCCAGCGAGGGTACGAATGGTCCGAACGCCGCCCGCCCCCCACTTTTTCGGCCAGGGCTTTCAAATCCGAAGTGCAAACGGTACAAAAATACCAACGGTCTACCTGTTTGTGCTTAAACCATTCTCTTTAAGGGCTGTTGCGTGTAGGCTTTCCTTGTCTCACGGAAAAAGGTCAATATCAGGGGAAAAGCCAAGGGATGCCAAACTCGCAACGCGTGGACATAGGCGGAACTTTATACCAGCTTCTGCGGCTTATGCGCCGCTATTGGCATGATGGGGTCATTACCTCGCTGGATATGAGCGGGCCGCAATCCATCGTTATAGCGGGCCTGCGGGCGCTCGGCGATGGGGTCAATCAGACCGAGCTTTCAAATTTTTTGGCCCTCCACAAAGCGCCCCTGGCCTGCATCATCGATCAACTGGAACAAAAAGGGCTTGTTGAACGCCGCCTGGACCCCAACGACCGCCGCGTTAGACGCATTTTTGCAACCGCCCGGGCACGGGAAATTCACCCGCGGATGGAGATGGTGATGGACGGTCTGAACGCCAGCCTGACCGGCGGCATTTCCAGGGAAGATCTGATCGTCCTGGATAGATGCCTGGAAACGATGCGCGACAATCTGCTGGCGGGGCTTGGCGAGATACGCATCAGTCCAAGCATGGACGCGGAACTGATCTAATCGTGACTTGCCCCGGTCCTCATGGCTGGCTATAACCCCCATCCTGATTATCCGAGCGCGCAAGGAACGAATGATGGCGATCGAACGTACATTTTCTATTATCAAACCCGATGCGACGGCCCGTAATCTCACGGGCAAGATCCTGTCAATGCTGGAATCGGCCGGCCTGCGCGTGGTGGCGCAAAAACGCCTGCATATGACCCGCGCCCAGGCCGAAGGGTTTTACGCCGTGCACAAGGAACGGCCATTTTTCGGGGAACTGTGCGCCTATATGACCTCCGGCCCCGTCATCGTGCAGGTATTGCAGGGCGATAACGCCATCGCCCGAAACCGCGAAATCATGGGCGCAACAGACCCGGCCAAGGCGGCCGATGGAACCATCCGCAAGACTTACGGCGAAAGCATCGAGCGCAATTGCGTGCATGGTTCCGATGCGCCGGAAACAGCCGCGCAGGAAATCGCCTATTTCTTCGCGCAGACCGAGATTACCGGTTAAATACTGAGGATCGTTACCGCCTCTTCCGCAACTTTCACCCTGCCCGAGGCGATCAGGCGCAGCGCCTCGGGATAGCAGCGATGCTCCGCACTGCGGATGCGATCATGCAGCCGCTCCGGCGTGTCGCCTGGCTGTATGGGCACCTCGGCCTGCAGGATGATAGGCCCCGCATCCATTTCAGGGCGGACAAAATGCACCGTGCAGCCGGTCCGGGTAACCCCGGCATTCAGCGCCTGTTCCACGGCGTCCATGCCCTTGAAGGCCGGCAGCAGCGAGGGATGCACATTGACCAGCCGGTCGCGCCACTGCTCCACGAAACCGGGGGTCAGCAGGCGCATGAAGCCTGCCAGGCAGACAAACTCGACCCCCGCCTCCCGCAAGGCGCGGTCAATTTCGGCGTCAAAGGATTCACGCGATGGATAGTCCTTGTGCGGAATGATTATGCTGGCCACTCCTGCCCGCCTGGCCCGCTCCAGCCCGCCCGCATCCGCGCGGTTAGAAATCACCAGCCCAATTTCCGCTGGAAAATCGGGCGCCCCGCAGGCGTCCAGCAGGGCCTGCAAATTGGTTCCCGATCCGGAAATCAGCACTCCGGTTCTGAGGCGCCCGCTCTGTATTGGCAATCAGAGTAAATCCCTGCTTCTGCGGTATACGGTATAGGGTCCTCCAGTACCCGCTATTATTTTACCCATCGGAAATACTGTCTCACCCTCCGCAGCTAATATCTCCATCACAGACTCTGCCATAGAGGGCGCAACCACAACTGCCATGCCGACGCCGCAATTAAAGGTTTTCAGCATTTCTGCCTCGAATATATCACCCGCTCGTTGCAACCATTTAAATAATGGTGGGAATTCCCAGGTATCTAAATCGACTAAAGCATGCATGCCTTGTGGCAAAATGCGCGGGATGTTCTCCGTTAATCCGCCGCCAGTTATATGTGCCAAAGCTTTCACCTCACCTTGTCGAATCGCCGCCAGACAGCTTTTCACGTAAAGTTTTGTAGGGGTTAGCAAGGTCAGGCCCAAATCATGTTCCGCAACAAAAGGCGATGGATCATCTAAACCGATACCAGTTTTTTCAAGTATCAATCGTACCAGTGAGAAGCCGTTTGAATGCATGCCGCTGGAGGCTATACCTAAGATTATATCCCCGGCTACTATATCGCCACGCGGCAAGACGTGGCCACGCTCAACCGCCCCTACCGCAAAGCCCGCCAGGTCATAATCGCCGTCGCGATACATGCCCGGCATTTCAGCCGTCTCGCCGCCAATAAGCGCGCAGCCGGTTTCCTGACAGGCCAGGGCAATACCGCCGACAATCTCGCGCCCGGTTTCCACATCGAGGTGGCCGGTGGCGTAATAGTCCAGAAAGAACAGCGGCTCCGCGCCCTGCACGACCAGATCATTCACGCACATGGCCACCAGATCAATCCCGATCGTATCATGCCGGCCCAGTTCAATGGCGATACGCAACTTTGTGCCGACGCCATCGGTCGCCGCAACTAGGATTGGATCGATGAAGCCAGCGGCTTTCAGATCAAACAGGCCACCAAAGCCGCCTAACGCTGTATCAGAACCAAGCCGGCGGGTTGATCGAGCTAGAGGCTTTATTGTCTCAATAAAAAGGGTACCCTCAATTATATCCACGCCTGCATCTCTGTAGGTTGGACCAAAACCTTTACTAAATGGCGGGGAGTTTTCGTTCTGTGTCATACGCCTCTCATACAGGCGAATCGGCATCTCTGTCTATCACCCCTTCCCCTAATTCGGGGAAAGGGTAAGATCAGAGTACGCCCTATTCGGCCGCCTGCAGCAGATCCATCAGGGGTGCACCCGGCAGCTTGCGCACTTCCGGCAGGACTTCCTTGGCGAACAGGCGCATGCTGGCCTCGGCGTCGGCAAACGGCATGCCCGCATAGCTGAACACGCCGTTATAAGAGCCAGAACCGGTGCGTGCGGTGAAATCCTTGATCCGCGCATAGCATTGTTCCGGCGTGCCATAAACCTGGATACCCTTGAAGAATTCAATGGCACCATCCACGTTCTTGTTCACGATGGCCTGTGCGGCGGCGTAGGCTTCATAGCCCTTGATATCCTTCAGATGGTCGCCGGCCAGTTCATAATGCTTGATCACCGTTTTGTAATAGCCGCCGATATATTTATGCGCCATTTCCTCGGCCCGGCCCGCATCCTTGTCGCAGAAGGTCCAGCCGCCCAGAATTGGGGGCGGCGCTTCGTAGCCGTTCACATCGCGGAAAATCTTGCGATAATCCACAAGCTCCTTTTCCATCATTTCCCAGGGTTTTTGCGGGATGATCAGAATGCCAACGCCAAGCTGCGCCATGATGCGCGAGCTTTCCGGTGACACGGCGGCGGCATAGGTGCGGCCCTTGAAGGTCTTGAACGGAGCTGGGCGGATGTCGCGCCTGGCTTGCTTGACATATTTGCCATTGAATTCACAGGTGCCGCTCTCCAGTCCCTGCAGAATCATCTGCGCGGATTCGGTGAAATATTCGCGGCTGATATTCTGATCGCGGCCAAAACCTTCAAACTCAACCCGGCCCAGACCACGGCCAATGCCCAGGATTACCCGGCCATTCGACATATTATCCAGCATCGCCACTTCTTCGGCCACGCGCATTGGCTCATGCCAGGGCAGCACGACGACCATGGAACCCAGCAGCAGCTTGTCGCTCTTGCCTGCAAAATAGCTCAGGAACTGCATCACGTCGGGACACATGGTGTAATCGGTAAAATGATGCTCGATACCCCATATCGACTGGAAGCCCAGTTCCTCGGCCAGCAGGCCCAGACGAATTTCTTCATTGTACACTTTGTTATCGGAGATTTTCGGGTTGGTGCCCTGAAACACCACTGCTAGGCCGACATCCATTTCGTCTCTCCCGGTTGCGATTTCTGATACTGGATAGAATCACATCTGGCCCAAAAAATCCAATGCATTTAGATTCCGGTGCCTCAGCTCTCCACTTTCGCCTTCAACACTGTATTCCATGAAAAGGAAAAATCTTCTGCATTTTTAATGCTTTGAAGATTTTTCTTTAGTTTTTGGATCAGCTATTACTCTTCTGGAATTCCTGTTATTGGTCGTCAGCGCCTACTCCGCTGCTTCCTTCATGACCTCCATCAGGGGCTTGCCCGGCAGCTTCTTCACTTCGGGCATCACCTCTTTGGCGAACAGGCGCATGCTGGCCTCGACATCCACAATGGGCATGCCGGCGAAATTGAAGAAGGCGTTATAGGCGCCCGCACCGGTGCGCTGCGTGAACCCCTTGATCTTCTCATAGCATTGCTCCGGCGTGCCATAGACCTGAATGCTCTTGAAGAATTCAATCGAGCCATCGGCGTCATTGGCTATATGCTTGTTTAGGCCCGCATAGCTTTCATAGCCCTTGGTGGTGTTCAGGTGGTCGCTGGCCATTTCATAATGCTCCATGGCAGTGCGGTAATAGCCGCCGATCCATTTCGTGGCCATCTCTTCGGCCCGGTCGGCGTTCTCGTCGCAATAGGTGAACCCGGCCAGAATCGGCGCGGGCGGTTCGGCCTTATTCACTTCGCGGTAAATCCTGCGGTAATCGACCAGCTCGCGTTCCACATGGTGCCAGGGCTTTTGCGGGATGATCAGAATGCCCACGCCCAGTTTCGCCATGATCTGCGAGCTTTCCGGCGATACGGCGGCGGCGTAGGTGCGGCCCTTGAAGCTCTTGAACGGAGCCGGGCGGATGTCGCGGCGAACCTGCTTGATATGTTCGCCGTTGAATTCGCAATAGCCCTTTTCCAGACCATCCAGAATCATCTGGGCGGATTCGGTGAAATATTCGCGGCTGATATTCATGTCCTTGCCAAAGCCGTCAAATTCAACGCGGCCAAGACCACGGCCAATGCCCAGAATCATGCGCCCGTTCGACATATTGTCGAGCATGGACACTTCCTCGGCGACACGCATCGGATCATGCCAGGGCAGCACGATCACCATGGTTCCCAGCAAAAGCTTTTCACTTTTGGCTGCAAAATAGGACAGGAACTGCACCGGGTCCGGGCACATGGTGTAGTCGGTGAAATGGTGCTCGATGCCCCAGATCGACTGGAATCCCAGCTCCTCTGCCATCATGCCGATACGTAAATCCTGCTGGTACACCTGATGGTCGGTCAGATCCTTGTTCGTCCCCTGAAACACTACGGCCAAGCCCACATCCATGGTCATTCTCCCCGGTTAAATTGAATTTGGCCGGATTGGAACACAAAGCCGGCGGGTAAGCCAAGCATTTTTACGCGAATAGACCGGTCGTGCAGACCGTGTAAAAGTGATTTTAGGGTTGCTGCGCCTTCAGCGTGTGGCTCTGTGCCGACTGGTCAAAGCCCCTGAGCAGATTGTCATAGCGTTTCACCACCTCGCCCCGGAAATTCTGATCCGTGAAAATATAGGGCCAGTCGCCCTGCACCGCTTCGAGGACCAGTTCACCGACGACGCGCGGGTTAAGCCCGGCCTTCAGCATCTGGTTAAGCATCTCCTGCCCGGCTTTCTCCTGCTCGCTCAGTTGCGCAACATCACGCGCGCTGCCAAAACGGTCAGGACGGTTGCGCGCGGAATTGCCGATATTCGTGTTCACGAACCCCGGACACAGCACCGAGGCGCTGATATTGCTGCCCGCCAGTTCCTCGCGCAGGACTTCACTCATGGCGAGCGCCGCAAATTTGGTGGCCGCATAAGGGCCGCCCACCATCGCCATGGGCAGAATGCCGGCCATCGAGGCGGTGGTGACGAAATGCCCGCCCTCGCCATGCGCCTTGATATGCGGCAAAAACGCCTGCACGCCATAGACGATCGCCATCTGGTTGACGCCGACCACCCAGTCCCAGTCGGCTGTGGCGATCTGCTCCATTTTTCCCCCCGCCCCAACACCTGCATTGTTGCACACCACATGCACCCTGCCAAATTCATCAATCGCCTTTTGGCGGCCTCGAACATCGCATCGCGCAGCGACACGTCGCTTTTGACGCCCGCGATTTTGACATTGTAGCTTGAGCGCAATTCCGTCACGGCCCTGTCCAGGGCTGCCTGCTCGATGTCGGCAATCACCACGTTCATGCCCGCTTTGGCAAACGCGTGCGCCATGCCGTTGCCGATGCCGCTCGCGCCGCCCGTGATAAACGCTGTTTTGCCGGATACGTCCTTCATGTTTTTCCCCTATTCCGCGGCTATCGCCGCATGACCCAATTCGTCGAATCCACGGACCAGCGTGTCGCCCTCTGGCCGTTCCATCAACTGCCGGACAATGCTGTCACGGGTCTGTTGACGGGAATAGTCATAGACAGTGGTTGCATGAAATTCGACCATTCCCTTCCACACCGGATCCAGCAGATCGCTTCCTTTGATTGCGGCCCCATCATTTAGCCGGAAAGTCATCATGCGCATTTCCGAAAGCACGGCGCGCAAATAACCGACATGACCGGCCTCGTCCTGACGGATACGCTCCACTATTCTGGCCGCCTCCTCGGCCGCCGCGCGCCGGTCTGCGAATAAATCCGGGTCCCGGAACAGATCGCAGCAGAACGCAAAAAACTTTTCCGCGCGCACCTCGATCATCAGCAGGTTCATGTACAGCAGCAAAAAGGCCTCAACCGTTTCCGTCAGTCCTGGAAACAGGCGCAGAGACTCCGGGCGTGTGAGAGTGTCGGGCGCAATGGGTTTGGGATGAGCGTCCTTGCCGAACAGCAGATCGCGCGCCACATACCACATCTGGTCATGCGCGCCAATGCCGGTATTATCGACACTGCCTTCATCATAACCATGCGCGTGATGCAGCCCCTTGTTCAGATGGCCTGTAGCCGTGTTACTGAGGTCCTCCACAAATATTTTCTGAAAATCGGGTCCATCAAGCGTCGCCAGAAATTTCCCCCGCCCCTCAAGCTCGCCCACGATCGAGAGCGAATCCCACAGGGGTTTGCCAATACCGTGCTGGAGAAGGAATTTCTGCTGCGCGTGATTGGGGTAATTTTCGCGCTTCAGAAGTTTAACGCTGACGTCGATCAGCTCGTACCCCTTGTCGACGACCCTTTGCGACCAGGCCGCAATGGCGGGCCCCCTGCCTTTCATGCGGGGTGAAATGTAGACGCCATCATTGTCGAAACCACCATGCAGCCAGACCCCCGCCACATTATGGGGCTTCGCGCAGGCATGATCTGACAGGATCTCGTCATAGGTATAATTCAGTTTCGGCATTTCATTTCCTCTGATCCTTTGACTTCCGATTTAGTTTAAGAGGGGGTGCTGGCCTTTGGCGCCCTGAGAGCGCGCAGGATAAATTTTGTCAGGTTGGTCAGGAAATGCTCTCTTTCCGCGCCCTTCCTTAAAGCGCCATAGCTGACAACGCTGGTGACCACCAGAACCGCGTAGCCGATAATTTCCGGATCGTAATCCTGCCAGATCATGCCCGCCTTCTGACCGTTCAAGATCACTTTGGCCCATCCTGCCGCCCATTCATCGGAGATAGAGGGTGTGGGCGCGCCCTGGGGGTCCTCACGGGCCATAAGCTGGTGCCCGGCCCAGGCCGCTTTCAGAACACCTGGATTGGCCTGCACATAATCCATGGAGGTTTCAAGCGCGCCGTACACCCGCTCCTCATTCGTCTTGCACGCGGCGAGCCGCACCCGGATCAGTGCGTCCACCTCTGCCTGAGTAAGAGCGACAAAAGCCTGGAAGCAGGCTTTCTTGTCTGAAAAGTAAAGATAGAATGTGCCGTGGCCCACACCTGCCAGACGGGATATATCCTGTGGCCGCGTGTCATGATAACCACGCTCGACAAATAACTGCCTAGCCGCGGCCAGCAGCCGCTGACGGCTTTCCGCCTTGCGTTTGTGCTGACGCGCCAAGGTGGATTCTTCTAAAACCGTTTTGCTTTTCGTTGCCATGCGGATCAGCATATTAGAATTTGACAAATTGTCAATTACGCGAGGCGCATATCCTGGCTGTGTTGGCAGGGAATTAAACCGTGATGATTCAGAGAGGGCGAGGAAAGTTCAGTCAATGGCTGGCCGGTGAAGGCCTTAGATCTGAGCCGCGCTCATGGCGAGAAAGCTCTGATGAGAAAGGTCGATAAAATGCGCCCCAAACTCTCCATCATCCGCCACTCAGGCGATGGCGGCCTCATAGGTGCCGCGATCAAACAGTCCCGGCCCATGCAGGGCGCCGCTGATATGCTGATTGGTGACAAAATCATTGCCGGGCGCCATCACGCGGAATCCGCCCAATGACCAGTCATTGGTTTTGTAACGCTTCCCGTTGATGAATATGGTTAATCTTACATTTTGCAGGCGGCGATGCCTGCGCCTTTCAGCGCCCAGCGCAAATCGCGGCGTATGTTCAGAACTGGTTTCCCGGCCAGCCAACTGTTTCAGCCGTTGAATGAGTCCCATGAATCTTCCCTGGAGGCTTACAGACCGCACCAGTACGATGGTCTTTTTGCCTGCCCATCATACAGAGGCATCGGTTAACAATCCGTAGATAATCAATCCGCGCCCTGTGGACGCCATATGATGTGCGCCAGCCACAGCGCCGCGCTGAAGCAGATCAGGGCCCCCAGCTGGTGGGCCGCGGACTGGGCAATGGGGGCTACTGCCAGCAGAGTCCAGACCCCCAGCGCGAATTGCGCGCACACAATCATCAGAACGGCGTTGAGGGGCCCTGAAAGCCTTTCATATCCCCTTCCCGCCCACCTGAACGCCACTGTCAAAGCCAGGACGAGCACGCCCAGGAACCGGTGATCGAACTGCACCAGCGTAACATTTTCAAACAAGTTCAGCGGCCATGGTGTGAGCCTGAACAGGCCCGGCGGGACCCAATAGCCGTCCATCAGGGGCCAGCTATTATAGGTAAGACCGGCGTCCAGACCCGCGACCAATGCGCCCATTAGCATTTGCAGATAGATCAGGGCGCATAGGGCCATCCCCATCATCCGTATTCTGTTCGGCAACGCATCCGAACCCCGCGGGCCGCGCCAATATCCAAGCCCGATCCACAAGGCATAGCCATAGACCAGAAGGGCCAGCCCTAGATGCGCCGCCAGCCGGTACTGGCTAACATCAACACGCACGCTCAAACCGCTTTGGACCATATACCAGCCAAGTACGCCCTGCGCGCCGCCCAGCGCCAGCAACAACAGGAATTTCGGCATCTCGCGCCGCCTCAGTTTTCCCTGGGCGAGAAACCAGGCAAAGGGGACAAGGAACACCAGCCCCGATACGCGCGCCAGAAAGCGGTGCGTCCATTCCCACCAGAAGATGGTTTTGAACCCGTCCAGCGTCATGTCCGGCTTGAGCAGGCGGTACTCCGGTATCTGCTGATACCTCGTAAATTCCTGTTGCCACGCTTCGTCTGAAAGGGGCGGGATGACACCGCTGACCGGTTTCCATTCCGTGATGGAAAGACCTGAATCCGTCAGCCGCGTCATCCCTCCCGCCAGAAGCACCAGCGCGATAAACAGGCACAGGCCAAACATCCAGAAGGCTATCGGCCTTTGCGCCTGCACCGCCGTTTCAGTATGTCCGGTCATACGAACTTATGCGGGCGCGGCCGCATCGCACCAGACTTTCAGCCGCTCACATAACCGGTTGCGCGCGGCTGGCATCGGCTTGCCATGTGGCTCCAGGACATGCCGGGCCAGAAAAAAACCTGTCAGATCCAATCCTGCAAGAATGTCTGTGGGGTTGCCTCGCATCTGCGCCCCCAGCAAAAAACCCGGCAGCGGCATCAGCCGCTCGTGATAGGGCTGTCCCGGAATGCGGCTGACGGCCCGGCCCGTACGCGGAGATACATAGATCAAATCATCGATGGCGCCTGTAGCCGCGCATTTCGACAGATCAAGCCCAAAGCCCAGTTCTTCCAGCAGCCCCAGTTCCCAGCGCACCAGCGCCGCAGGCCACATATCGATGCTCTCTACAGCGTCCAGCATGGCGCGCAGGCCTTCATAGACAGGGCCGTGCGGCTCGCGTTCCGGCAGCACCTGCCGGGCCAGCGCGCAGGCCGCCGTTAATCCGGCAAGGCGCAGAGGATCCCGCATCACGGCGGCGGCGCGGGCGCGGACCAGTTCGGCCGAATAATTTCCCAGATGCTCGGACAGCCGCGCGCGCCAGCGCAGGCTGACTTCATTGCCGGGTTGCAGAACCCCGCGCATCTGGCGTGACGCGCCATAGCGCACAAGCCCCGCATGCCTGCCATGGCTGCGCGTCAGGGCGTCTATGATAATTCCACGTTCACCGTGACGCTGCGCCGCCAGAATGATCGCATCGTCAGCCCATTCCATGCGCTAAATCCACTTATAGTGTGGCCTGCGATAAAGCCAGCCAGCGGCACTGGGCCGGCAAGACTTTATCCCTGCCATTCCAGCCCCATCATGCGGTAGCGCGCAGGTTCGTCCAGCCACTTTTCATTGACCTTTACATGCAGGAACAAATGAATGCGGCGTTCAAAGGCCTTTTCCATTTCGAGGCGGGCGGCCTCGCCTATCTGTTTGATAGTCTGCCCGCCTTTACCTAGAATAATCGGCTTCTGACTGTCGCGGCGCACATAAATCGTCTGGTCGATGCGCGCACTGCCATTTTTCATCTCTTTCCAGGATTCGGTTTCCACGGTTGA
>SHWM01000011.1:7500-45770 GCA_009693835.1 Alphaproteobacteria bacterium | reverse complement strand
GACAAAGCCGATCAGGAAAAGTGCAGCGAATATCTTGTGCTTGAGGTCGAGGGCCATTTTTTCTCCCGGTTCCAGCAAAAGCAATTCAACAGCATCCTACAACAATCTGGTATCTGCTCAACCCGGTACGAGGGCGGTCTGTCCGCGTACCGGGTTGAGCAGATACACAGCTTTCAGCGCCTGGTCAAGTATCACAGCAGGATGCACAGACCGCGAATTATAATGATGGCGCAGTAATATCTACTGATCCACCGTACTATGAAAATATTGGTTATGCGGACCTGTCCGACTATTTCTATACATGGATGCGACGGTCAATGCGAAATATATACCCCGATCTTTTCGGGGTTCTTTCTACGCCAAAGTCCGATGAGCTAGTAGCAACCCCTTACCGACATGGAGGCAAAGACGCCGCGGAGGCCTTTTTCCTTGATGGAATGCGTCGGGCAATCGCAAACATGGCGGAGCAATCCTCAGACCTGTTTCCAGCCACAATCTATTACGCCTTCAAGCAGAGCGAAATTGAACAGGAGGGCATCAGTTCGACCGGCTGGGCAACCTTCCTGCAAGCCGTCGTTGAGGCAGGTTACGCAGTGGTTGGCACGTGGCCGCTTCGGACAGAAATGGCGAACCGCATGATCGCCTCGGGCACTAATGCACTCGCAAATTCTGTTGTCCTCGTCTGCCGTAAGAAGGAAGCACGGGCAGAGATCATCACCCGAGCAGAATTCATCCGTGCACTCAAGCGCGAGCTGCCACCTGCCATCGCTGATCTTCAGGCTGCCAATATCGCCCCTGCCGATATGCCACAGTCGGCGATTGGGCCCGGAATGGGTGTGTTCTCCCGTTACAAAGCGGTGTTGGAATCGGATGACAGCCCGACGAGCGTCAAGTCTGCTCTTCAGCTCATCAACCGTGAACTCGACGAGTATCTGGGCGGGATTCAAGGAGAGTTCGACGCCGATACCCGGTTTGCGATTACATGGTTCGAACAGCATGGCATGGCCAAGGGTAACTATGGCGCGGCCGATAACCTTGCCCGCGCCCGAGGCATTGCTGTCGAAAGCGTGAAGCACGCGGGAATTGTCGAGAGTGCAGCAGGGAAGGTCCGTCTCTATTCGCGTAGCGAATTGGATGATGATTGGAGCCCCGAAACTGACGGACACCTCACGATCTGGGAGTGCCTTCAGTATCTCGTTCGCCAGCACGAGAAAACCGGCATTTCTGATACTACGGCTATCCTGTTGAAGAAGATCGAGGCGAAAGCCGAGGCCGTGAAGGATCTCGCCTATTGCCTCTACGACATCGACGCGCCAGAGAGCCGCCAAGCTCTGCGCCCGTCCAACCGGCGAGCGGCGGCGCTGCGGGCAGCAGGTGTCTCTGGCCCTGTCTGATCAGATAGGGCGATCGACTGTGTCCTGCGATCCCCGCGACACCGATCGCTACGGCCGGACAGTGGCGGTCTGCAGGTCTCGCGGTGTGGATCTGAACGGCTGGCTGGTCACCCAGGGCTGGGCGGTCGCCTATAGGCGCTACTCGCGTGACTACGTTCGCGCTGAGGACCAGGCACGGGCGGCCAGTCGTGGGGTCTGGTCGGGGCAGTTCGACATGCCTTGGGAGTGGCGGGCAGCCCGCCGTTAGGACCCCAGGTGCCCCCAGGGCGGCGGCACCAATGCCACTGGTTCGTTCTGGGTTTGTCTCGAGAGCCGGTGCTTTCGCAAACCTGCCGCCCTGACGGTCTCAAATCATGCTGAAATTACTAACGTTTTCAGTTCCGCACCAAATCGCCGCGGTGCGGAGGTCCGGAGACAATCAGCCCATTCAGAGAGAAATTCGGCCATTTCCCTGGAAGCGCAGTCCGGAGCCAGTTTGGAGAAACCCTGTAATACAACGGGATTTTCCGGCCTCGCCCCAGGCGCAGAGAGATTTGGGGCGAGGGGCGTTGGCGGAGAGGGTGGGATTCGAACCCACGGTACGCTCGCACGCACAACGGTTTTCGAGACCGCCCCGATCGGCCACTCTGGCACCTCTCCGATCTGACAAACGCAAACGGCCCGGCCATATGGAACCGTAGAGCAATATTACCCTTAATGATTGAGCCCGTTGGTGCAATCATAAAAGAAATGGCTCCAGAATCCCGCATGACCGGCCGCTGCTTTTGGCGTGCGCAAACTATCCGACTAAGCGCTGCTTGCCAAGCGGCAAGCCATGCGGCTTTCAGCCAGGCTTATCGCTGCTGGCCCAAAAAGCCTCGAACGCCACCTCGGCGACCTGCTTTGCGGCCGCCAGGCTGGTCTCGCGTTCGGACAACGCGAACCGGGAAATCCTGGGAGGAAGGGCGATTTCTCAGCAGGCATCGCCATTCTGCACAATCAGCACCACCTGACCGGAAAGCGGATCGGTGCCCATTGTCACCGACCCGTCCGGGGCCTCGCGGTAACTAAGGCCCGCCGCCGGGCTACGCCCATGGCCAGGGCCTGGAAGGAATGGCCCGCTATTGAAGATTTCCATCAGCGATTGATAGGATGGCTCCAGCACCATCACGCCGGACGCAGGTGAATACATCATGACATAACTCCTTTCGGTGGCCCCGCTGCCATTTCCTGCCCCCTGCAAAGGGGGGCAAAATGAAGGCCGGTGGCTTTGCGTCCCGCCGTTTCCAACGGTTTGCCGTTTCGAGGAAGGGGTAGGCAAATGGCCGCCCTTTCGACGTGTGTCCAGTATGCGGGCCAAGTCTTAACAAATCCCTTATTTCTGCCGTCAATCCAGGTAATTCACGGTTTTCGCAGCAAATGTGACCCTGGTCACAAATCAGAATATGGCGTATCCGCCATCGATGACAATCTGGTCGCCGGTATGAAAGCGCGAGGCATCGCTGGCCAGATAGACCGCGATACCCGCATAATCTTCAGGTTGTCCCCAGCGGCGGATGGGCACGCGGCTGATGACATTGTCATTGAATTTTTGCGAGGCTTGCGAGGCCTCGGTCAGTTCGGTGGCTACCCAGCCTGGTAAAATCGTGTTGGCGCGCACCCCGTGACGCGCCAGTTCCACCGCGGTGCCCTTGATCATGGAAATGAGCGCGCCCTTGCTGGACCCATACGCCTGATTGCGCGCCGCTCCTTCAATGGCCGCAAGGCTGGCAATGCCCACCAGCGACCCGCCGCCTTCGCGTTTGGTCATGTGCCGGGCGGCCTCGCGCAGCGTAAAAAAAGCGCCTTCCAGATTTACCGCCAGAATCTTGCGGAAAGTTTCGATATCCAGATCCACAAAAGCGGGCGCGCCATAGCCAACGCCGGCATTTGCAATCACGGTATCCACGCGGCCCATTTGCTTCACCGCCTCGCCAAAGGCGTCCTTCACCTGGGCCTCCTGGCTGACATCCACACGCGATGTCAGCACCTTCACGCCCGTGCCGGACAGGGACGCCAGCGCCGCCACATTCTTTTCGGGGTTGGTGCCCCAGATTACAATATTGGCGCCCGCCTCGGCCATCGCCTGGGCCATCGCCAGCCCGATGCCGCCATTGCCGCCGGTCACCAGAGCCACCTTGCCGCTTAGATCAAACCCTTTATACGCCACGATCCGCCCCTCCGCTGTTTGTTCAGAAAAATCACTTATTGCAGGGACCGGACCGGCTTTCGCGCATCCCATGGCTGGCGTAGATCACCTGCAGGGTCTGGGGCCAGAGTTCATATTTCTCCAGCGCATCCAATTTGACCCATTCGGCGGCGTCCGCATCATCGCCGGGACTGAGCGGCGTGCTGTCCCGAAGGCAGGCACCATAATAGTCAATCAGCGTGTAATGGGTCCGCACCCTGCCCGTCTCATCTGGCAGAATCAGGTCAATTACGTCGATGAGCCCGTCAATCCTGATCTCGATCCCGGTCTCTTCCCTCACTTCGCGAACGCCGGCCTGCTGTGCCGTCTCACCCAGTTCCTGCATGCCGCCGGGAATGGACCAGTGCCCCTGGCGGGGCGCATGCGCGCGGCGCACCAGCAGCACCGCGTCCCCCGACCAGACGACAACCCCAACGCCCACCCACGGCCGGTCAGGATATTCACGCGACATCATCCGCCGGCCAGGATCATCATCTATATGTGACAGGACGTCGCGCCACGCTTTTCAAGATATTGCTGGTGATAATCCTCGGCCATCCAGAACGCCCCGGTAGGCATGATTTCGGTGACGATAGGACGGCGGAACCGTCCCGACTCTTCCAGCTTTTTCAGCACCTCACGGGCTTGTTCGGCCTGGGTCTCGTTATGATAATAGACCCCGGATCGGTATTGCGTCCCCACATCAGGTCCCTGCCGGTTCAGGGTCGTCGGATCATGATTGGCCCAGAATACTTCCAATAACTGCGTATAGCTGACGCGGCGGGGATCATAGACGACCTTTACCACCTCGGCATGGTTGGTGCGTCCGCTGCACACATCCTCATAGGTAGGATTATCCATGACCCCGCCGAGATAACCGACCGCAGTCGCAATAACCCCCGGCGCTTGCCGGAAGGTCGCCTCAACTCCCCAGAAACACCCTGCGCCGAAGGTGGCTTCCGCGCGTTTTGCCTGTTCAGCCATATTTGTCTCCCATTCTCAAGTCCGATTTATCTGGCCCCCGCCATCAGGCCGGCCCGGCACCCTGACAGATCAATGTTTTAATCCATCCCCCGTACCGGATTATATTGTACGCCGCCGCCCAAAAGCAATCACCGGAAGTCCCATTCCTGCCATAAACAATCATGCAATGACCCTGAATTCGCCTTTTAGTTGACGTATTGAACGCCGATGTTACCTTCAGCGTAATGCAGCGTGGAGATTCGCAAAATATGAAGGCCAGCCTGAAACATACGCCCCGGCGCGGCACTGCCCGGATGCTGGTTTCAGGTTTGGGTGTAGCGGCCGCCGGCCTGATTTTGGGGGCCGCCCCGGCACAGACAGCCCAGCCCCCAACGGCCGCCCAGACAACCGATGGCAGTGTCATCACGCTTACCCAGACCGGCTGCCAGTTCCTAGAACCGGAGGGCGGGACGGATCACGCCTTCAAGACCCAGAAAAAAACTGACTGTGAAGAGATAAATGAAAAAACCGGAAAAGACCGTTTAGCGAAAGGCGCCCCGTTGACTGTAAAGCCGGGTAAATATATTTTCCGTGTTACCAACAAAAACGTACCCTATGAACTTGGCTTCTGGTTGCGTGGCGTTGGTCTGGCTAGGCTGCTGCAACCGAATGTTTCGGGCGGCGGCCTTACCAAGGGAGTAACCCGGAATTATACAGTCGAATTGACGCCAGGAAATTATTCTTATTCGTGTCCACTTAATCCAACCCCTGATTATCCATTGATTGTAAAGGAATAATGAGTAGGATTTTTGGACAAACAGAGTTTCCACCGGGGAGGAATGGGCGATCGCGCATCCGGTCTGTTGGAGAGTGGGGCCGGCAAGCGGCCATATAAACGAAGGAACGTAAAACCATGAAGAAAAGCAGCTTTACTCGCACCGCTACCGCCATTGGCATGGCCCTGGCAGTGTCCGCAGCAGCTATCCCGGCGGCCTATGCAGCCGAGCACGAAAAGGCCGCGGCGGAAGACGCAGCCAATCCTTGCGCTGCTGAAAACCCCTGCGGCGCGGAAAACCCCTGCGAAGCCGACAAGAAAGAGTAGCATTTCCGTTTATGAAGGCCGATCCCCGGTTTCGGGGCGCGGCCTTCATTCTATTTACGTATATCCTTTAATTGTGAAGCCTGGATGAAAGCCCGATAGCGTGATTTGATTGTATTTGCTATACTGGGACCCACGGAAAAGAGGATATTAAAATGACGCGATTGGGGAAATTTCGCATAGGCCAGGTTGTCCGGCACCGGATATTCCCGTTCCGGGGCGTTATTTTTGACGTGGATCCGGTGTTTAATAATACCGAGCAGTGGTATCAGTCGATTCCTGCGGAAATCAGGCCGCGCAAGGACCAGCCATTTTACCATCTGCTGGCGGAGAACGAGGAATCCTACTACGAGGCCTATGTTTCCGAACAGAACCTGCTGCCTGATGAATCTGGGGAGCCGGTGGAACACCCCAAGGTGTCCGCAATGTTCGGGCAGTTGCATGACAATAATTATGAACTGCTGAAAAGCCGCGCCCATTAACACGCGCCGTTTCGCGAACATGATCAACGCCACTTAACCCTGTGACATTTTGACCCGGTGACGGTGTGATGGCGCAGCACGGGCTGTTCATTTTCTGACCGTACCGGATTGCAATTAATCTAGCTGCCGCGGTCGCCGGTAAAATTATTCAGTTCAGAACTTTTAGCGCTTCCTGAATCATGGGCATGGCCGCATTCATGGCCAGTTCGCCCAGCTTGATCGATTCATCCGCGCGATGAAAATCCAGCAGCCCGATATGCGCCACCTGCGGCGTGACCAGCACGTCGGGCGGATCGCCCGCCAGCCGCGATCGCGCCAGACGGTCCTGTACAATATTGAATGCCCCGAACATGACGGTGGTCAAACCCGGCGTGCCCTTGGTCGTTCCCAGCAATTGCCGAAGCGCTAGTCTGCTCGACATGGCTGCGCCCGCCAGCAGCGAATGGGCCTCGGCGTTTTCGGTCTCCATCTCTTCGTCGCTTTCCAGCCTGTCGCCCTTGCGCACCGTGCCCATGCCGAAAATATCCGCATTCAGATTAACCGCAATCACCAGCCGCGCGCCAAAAGCCCGGCAGGTGGAGACCGGAACCGGATTGACCAGCGCCCCATCAATCAGCCAGCGGCCGTCCACCTTGACCGGGGCAAATATCCCCGGCAATGCATAGGAGGCGCGCATCGACTCAACCATATTACCCTGCCGCAACCAGATTTCATGCCCGGTGGCAAGTTCTGTGGCGACCGCCACAAAGCGGCGCCCCAGATGCTGGATTTCCAGATCGCCAAGTTCCCCCTGCAGTTCGGACGCCAGCTTGTTGCCTTGCAACAGCCCGCCTGTACCCAGACCGATGTCAAGGAACCGGAACAGTTTGCGTTGCGTCATGGCGCGGGCCCAGCTTTCGACATGATCCAGCTTGCCCGCAACATAACCGCCGCCAACTACGGCGCCAATCGACGTGCCGCAAATGATGTCGGGCTGAATGCCCTCGCGCTCCAGCGCGCGTAAAACCCCAATATGCGCCCAGCCTCTGGCGACGCCACTGCCCAGCGCCAGCCCTATTGTGGCGGGCCGGCGCGACCAGGTGGGACGGGGAATAAGATCTTCATTCCTGCCGGTCATCATCACAACTTGGTTGGATTGGGCGCATCCCCATATACGGCCTTCGGGTCAAAAACTTTTTCGGTTTCTTCAAAATGCAGTTCGACCTCCCCGCTGGCGCCAACGGGAATCGACCGGTAAAAACAGGACCGGTACCCCACATGGCAACTGGCGCCGCCCTGCACATTGACCCGCAGCCATACCGCGTCCTGGTCATCATCAATGCGGATTTCAACAATCTTCTGCACCAGACCGCTGGTGGCGCCCTTGTGCCACAGGGCCTGACGGCTGCGGCTCCAATAGACCGCCTCGCCGATCGCCACAGATTGCCGGAACGCCTCGGCGTTCATATAGCCATGCATCAACACTTCGCCCGAATCCGCATCGGTCGTCACCACGGGGATAAGGCCACGTTCATCAAATTTGGGGGCCAGCTCCGCACTTTCCTCGACCTGTTCAATCGTGCGGCGGGGCGCAAAATGGATTTCACTGCTCTTGTCCATGGAGTAATACCGCCTGGCTATGCTTAATGAGACGTTAGGGTGCTAGCGCTTGCGCAACATATTCAGAAAACGTTCTTCCAGCCGCGAATCCTTCTTGAAGGCGCCGGTCATACGACTGGTAATCATGTCCACATCCGGTTTGTGAACCCCCCGTGTGGTCATACATTCGTGGCGGGCCTCTATCAGCACGGCAACGCCTATCGCCTGCAGCCCGTCATGAATGGCGCTGGCGATCTGCGAGGTCAGGGTTTCCTGGGTTTGCAGGCGCTTGGAAAACACCTCCACCACCCGGGCCAGTTTGCTGATGCCCACGACACGGTCCTTGGGAATATAGGCGATATGCGCCACACCGATGATTGGCAGCATATGGTGCTCACAATGCGACTCCAGCCGGATGTCGCGGAGCATGATCCAGTCGTCATATCCCTCGACCTCTTCAAAGGTGCGTGACAGGATTTCATTTGGATCTTCAGCGTAACCTGAAAAAAATTCAGCATAAGACCGGACGACGCGCGCAGGCGTGTCCAGAAGCCCTTCCCGCGACGGGTCATCGCCCGCCCAGCGGATCAGCGTCCTGACCGCCGCTTCGGCTTCCGCCAAAGTCGGCCGGCGTCCCAAGTCCTTTTGTTTGGCTCTGTCTTCAATAGACCTGAGCTGGCCAGCCTCGTTCGCGATGGCATCCATTGTCAACTTTTCACTCTCTATTGCTAGGTAACCCCGGCGTAGCGCGAGCTGGATAACGGGGATTTGTCCATATCAGGCCAGTTCATAAAAACCGATGGCTTGAACCGCTGTGTTTTCTCTCTATTTCTTCACCGGAGGCTTTGCGGGCATCGATAATACGCCAGTTGATACCTACATTGTTAACATCATCTAATCAGCTTAACTGCTTAGGCCATTATGTGCAATCTTGCCTTAACGCATCCTAATTGCGATAAGATTTTATTTTATAGACTTGGTGACGGGAGCCGCCGTGCAAACCATCGCTGACGCGCAAACCGATCTGATCGGCGAATTTCAGTTCTTCGACGACTGGATGGATCGCTATCAATATTTGATCGATTTGGGACGTAAGCTACCGGAATTCAAGGAGGAATGGCGAAACGAGGTCAACCGGGTCCAGGGCTGCCAGAGCCAGGTCTGGCTGCACGCCAGCGGGGATGCGAGGCGGATGCATTTTGACGCCATCAGCGATTCCGCCATTGTTTCGGGACTGATCGCCCTGTTATTGCGGGTCTATAGTGACCGCCCGGCCACAGAGATTGTCAGCACCCCTCCGGGATTTATCAGCGAAATTGGACTGGATTCGCATCTTAGCGCCACACGTTCGAATGGCCTGCATGCCATGTTAAAGGCCATAAAAGCCAAGGCCGCCGCTGTTTTGGAGCCGAAATATGGTTAATGAATTGTATAACAAGGCCATTCTGACCCTGGCCGGTAATATAGAGCGGACCGGGCGGCTGTCCGACCCGGACGTCACCGTGTTTCTGGACAGCCCTCTATGCGGCAGCCGGATAACCGTCGATGTCAAAATGCAAGGGGATAAAGTCAGCGATTACGCCGCCGAGGTTAAAGCCTGCGCCCTGGGGCAGGCCGCCTCCGCGATCATGGCCAAACATGTCATAGGCCAGACGGCGGCGCAGTTGCACGAGGTGGCAGGGGCCATGCGCGCCATGCTGAAAGATCATGCGCCGCCGCCCTCAGGCGAATGGAGCGAACTGGAGGTTTTGCAGCCGGTGGCCGATTACAAAGCCCGTCATGGCTCCGTCATGCTTCCCTTTGAAGCTGTATTGAAAGCCGTCGAGGAAATAGCCGCCAAACGTGCCGCAGAGCCGCTGCATGGGTAAAACCCTGCTGTTTCTGATCAGGGCTTACCAATTGACCCTGTCGCCATTACTGGGCAGTAGCTGCCGCTATCAGCCTACCTGTTCACAATATGCCGCGATCGCCATCCGCCAGCATGGCGCCTGGCCGGGAAGCTGGCTGGCGCTGGCGCGCATCTGCCGCTGCCACCCCTGGGGCGGACAGGGGGTGGATGTGGTTCCCGAACGCCTTGAGATGCGCTATGGACTATTCAGCGCGTGGCGCTATGGGCGTTGGTCAAGCCGCACACAGAATAATTCGAAGTGAGAATGCGATGATTAAAATTACCCTTCCCGACGGCGGACAGCGCGAATTTCCTGCCCCCCTGAGGGGCGATGAGCTGGCCCTGAATATTTCACGTTCCCTGGCCAAAAAGGCAGTGGCGGTGCGTGTGGATGATGAGGTGAAAGACCTCTCCACCCTGATCGACCGGGACGCCAGGGTCGCCATTCTGACCGCCGAGGACCCGGCGGCGCTGGATATTTTGCGACATGATTGCGCCCATGTGCTGGCCGAAGCCGTCAAGGAATTATTTCCCGAAACCCAAATCACCATCGGCCCGGTCATCGAGAACGGCTTTTTTTATGATTTTGCGCGGCCCACGCCCTTCAGCCTGGATGATCTGGAGGCGATTGAGGCCCGCATGCGCGAGATCGTGGACCGTGACAAACCCATCACCCGCGAAGTGTGGGAGCGTGACAAGGCGGTGGCGTTCTTCCGCTCGATCGGCGAGGAATACAAGGCCGAGATCATTGCCTCGATTCCCGCCGGACAGGAGGTCAGCATTTACGGCCAGGGCCAGTGGCAGGATTTATGCCGGGGGCCGCACCTGCCTTCCACCGGCAAGCTGGGCAAGGCGTTCAAGCTGACCAAGCTGGCGGGCGCCTATTGGCGCGGCGATTCCAATAATGAAATGCTGCAACGCATTTATGGCACCTGCTGGGCCAGCGAGAAGGATCTGAAGGCCCATCTGCTGATGCTGGAAGAGGCCGAGAAGCGCGATCACCGGCGGCTTGGCCGCGAGCTGGACCTGTTTCATTTTCAGGAAGAAGGGCCGGGCGCCGTATTCTGGCATCCCAAGGGCTGGTCGCTGTTCCGTTGCCTGATCGATTATATGCGCGAGCGCCAGCGCCATGGCGGTTATCATGAAGTGAATACGCCAGAACTGCTGGATGCGTCGTTGTGGGTGGCCTCGGGTCACGCGGAAAAATTCGCCGAGGAAATGTTTTCGTTGCACACCCCGGATAAACGGCATTTTTGCCTGAAGCCGATGAACTGCCCCGCCCATGTGCAGATCTTCCGCCAGGGCATCAAAAGCTACCGCGACCTGCCGTTCCGCATGTCGGAATTCGGCAAAGTGCACCGCTACGAACCTTCGGGCGCCCTGCATGGCCTGATGCGCCTGCGCGCATTTACGCAGGACGACGCGCATATATTTTGCAGCGAAAGTCAGATCACGGAAGAATGCGTCACCGTCACTAATCTGATTCTGGAAATTTACCGGGATTTCGGATTTGACCAGGTGCGTGTAAAATTTTCCGACCGTCCTTCAAGCCGCGTTGGCAGCGACGAAGTATGGGACAAGGCTGAATCGGCCCTCAGAACCGCCATCGAGGCGGCGGGACTGGACTATGTGCTCAATCCCGGCGAAGGCGCATTCTACGGCCCAAAACTGGAATTCGTGCTGCGCGATGCAATTGGCCGCGACTGGCAATGCGGCACCCTGCAGGTCGATCTCAATCTGCCAGGCCGCCTGGGCGCGAGCTTTATCGGCGAGGACGGGCAAAAACACCCGCCGGTCATGCTGCACCGGGCAATGTTTGGATCGCTGGAGAGATTTACCGGAATTCTGATCGAGCATCATGCGGGACGCTTCCCACTGTGGCTGTCGCCGGTGCAGGCGGTGGTGGCGACCATAACGTCAGACGCCGATGATTATGCGCGCGAGGTGACGGCCCGGCTGTTTGCGCGTGGCATCCGTGCGGAATGTGATTTGCGCAACGAAAAAATAAATTACAAGGTGCGCGAACATTCGGTGCGCAAGGTTCCGGTTCAGCTCGTGGTGGGCAAGCGCGAGGCCGAGGAACGCACCGTTTCCGTCCGCCGGCTGGGCGTCGCGCAGCAGCGGATAGCGCCGCTGGACGAAATCGTGATGGCGCTGGCGCGCGAGATTGAGGACCGTTCCCCCCTGATCACGGATGCAGCGGCGGCTGCGGTTGCTGCGGAATGAGCTTCGCGCCAGGCCATTCCGCTGGGCGCCGGCCATAATCATTCAAGAAAGACGGAAGCTGCGCCGTTCCGTAGCGGCATTTATCTGTAAATCAGCGGGATTGCATGATGAAACGCCCATTGACTACTGCATTAAGCCACTCGCGATTGGGGACCAAGGCCGTCCTTTCCCTGAGCCTGACCATGGTTTTTGGTTTGTTGGCGGGTGCGATCGAAATTCTATATTTAAGCCAGCAGGAAACCGTGTCCTTTCTCGAGCATGGGGCGCTGGGCATGGTGATGGCGGGCCTGGTGATCGTGCTGGTGCTGCTCATCACGCTTCCGGGCCAATATCTTGATGAGCTGTCGCTGGCGATTTTCGCCGCCACCATCATTTATATATTCGCCATGCTGGCGGGCACCCTGTTTTACGATAATGACACGGCCCGCAGCCTGCATGCGATGCTCTGGTTTCACCCGGCCTTCATTGCCGTCACACTGACCCAGCCGACCAGAACGGCGCAAAGCGCCTGCTGGTTTATTATTGCAGCGATCGCATCGATAATTATTTATTATGCGGCCACAAATCACGTGCCGATACTTATATCAACCCCGCTGGTCAACCATCTGCTCATCCTGCTGTCGCTCGGCGCTTCGGCGTCGCTGCTGTACAGCCTGTCGCTCTATCGTGAGGAGGAGGGGGCCGACCGCGTGCGCATCGAAGTGCTGCAACAGTCCGAGATTGCGCTGCGGGCTGAAGTAAACGCCACCAGACAGGCGCGCGCCGAGCTTGAGCAGGCCAACAACGTGGTGGCGGGTTTTCTGGATAATATGAGTCATGAGCTGCGCACGCCGCTGAACGGCATTATCGGCTTTTCGGAACTTATTCACGGGGAAATGTTCGGTCCGTTGAATAATGAAAAATACAAGGAATATATGGGCGACATTCTGGACTCCGGCCAGAATATGCTGGGCCTGGTGAACAACCTGCTGTATTTTTCACAATTGAGCGCCGGGAGAATAAGACCGGTACTGATTAGTCTGGAGATGCTGGATATATTGAACGAGGCAGCCGATACCGTACGGCCAAACGCCGCGACCACGGGAATGGAAATTGAGGTGCGTGTGGAGGGCAGCCCGTTCCTGACGGCCGACAGCATGGCCCTGTCGCGGATGCTGCTCAGCCTGCTGGATAATGCGATAAAATTTTCCATGACTGGCGGTAAAATCAATCTCAATGGGCGGCAAAAGCCCGATGGCCAATATGAGATTTCCGTTTGCGACACGGGTGTGGGGATCGAAGAAGCCGAGTTGAACACTGTCTTCCTGCCTTTCCGCAAAGGCGGACAGAGCGAGACAAACGCGGTTCCCGGTTCGGGCATGGGCCTGGCGCTGACCAAGATTCTGATGGATTTGCATGGCGGTTCGGTTTCAATTGACAGCACACCAGGCATGGGAACCTGTGTTACGCTGCTATTTCCCGCGCAAGCGGCACCATCATCCACCGTTTAAGGAGGAGCCTCTGTATGGCCAGGCTTGAATTCTTTTTCGACTGTTCCAGCCCCTGGACCTATCTGGCGTTCAGCCGCATTGAAGCACTGGCGGCGCGCACCAGCGCCCGGATTGAATGGCGGCCCATTCTGGTGGGCGGCGTGTTCAATGCGGTCAATCAGCAGCTCTATGAATTGCGGGCCAATCCGCATCCCGTCAAATCCGTGTACACCAACAAGGATTTGCAGGACTGGGCGCGGTATTGCGGCATCCGTATCGGCTGGCCGAAAGTATTTCCCGTGCGCGCCGTCGACTCCATGCGGGGCGCAATGGTGGCGCTGGATCAGGGCGTTCTGCCAGCCTATGCCCGGGCCTGTTTTGAGGCCTATTGGGGTGATCTGAAAGATATATCGCAGGCGGACATTCTTACAGAAATCTGCCAGCGCGTGGGCATTGACGCACAGGAGTTTTTCCGGCGCATTACGGAGGCGGACGTCAAGGACCGGCTGCGCGAAAACACCGAGGAGCTGATCCGGCGTGGCGGCTTTGGCTCGCCCACCATGTTCATAGATGGCGGCGACATGTATTTTGGAAACGACCGCCTGCCGCTGGTAGAGGCTGCGCTGATGCGCTAGCCTACTCAAGGCGGTCACTGGAAATCCCGAGGGGGCAGACACATGAAATGGCTGAAACGGATTAGCGGCGGCCTGGCGGCGTTGATCGTACTGGCGATAGGTGTGGGCGTGTGGATGTATCATGACCGTCCTTCCCTGCAATACTATAGCGGCATGCAGATAGCCCCCGCCCGGATTTCCCCCGGCAAGGTGCAGGTAAAATTTCTGGGCGTCGCCACGCTGCTGATGGAAGACGGCGAGACCGCCATACTGACGGATGGTTTTTTCTCGCGGCCCAGCATTCCGCAAATGCTGTCTGGCAAGATTGCACCCGACATCGCGGCCATTGATGCGGGCATGAAACGGGCGGATATACGTAAACTGTCCGCCGTCATCACCGTTCATTCACATTATGATCACGCCATGGACGCGCCGGAAGTGGCGAGGCGCGCGGGCGCGCTGCTGATCGGGTCGGAATCGACCGCCAATATTGGCCGTGGCTGGGGCTTGCCAGAGGCGCAGATAAAGGTGGCCGTGCCCGGCGCACCGATGCGGTTCGGACGATTTACTATTACCATTCTGCCCTCGCGCCATGCGCCCACAGGCTTTACCGGCGGCGAAATCACCAGCCCGTTAAAGCCGCCGGCGGGTGTTACCGATTACCGGGAAGGGGCCAGTTACGCCGTTCTGGTGCAGCACGGAAAACAAACGTTGCTGATCAATGGCAGCGCCGGTTTTGAACCCGGCGCATTAAAAGATGTGCGGGCCGATGTCGTCATGCTGGGTGCTGGCGGGCTGGGCAAATTTGGCGCGGCGCATGAAAACGCCTACTGGAATGAGGTGGTCAAGGGCACCGGCGCGCTGCGGGTTATTCCGATCCATTGGGACGATTTCATGACGGTCGCCGCTGGAGAGCCGATGGCGCCGGCCTCAACCCTCATGGCCAAACTGCTGCTCGGCGATTTTGACGGCATGGTCCGCCTGTTAAAACATTATGGCGAAACCGATCACGTCGAAATACGCCTGCCCCTGGACGGGCAGGCCATGGATGTCTGGGAAGGGCTGAACTGAACGGTGCGATAATCTGTTGACGGATTATCGCACATCCCGTCAGGCCGCCTGCTGTTTCGGATTGAAACGGCCGTAGAAGCTTTCCCCTTTGGCGGCCATTTCGCGCAGCAGCTTGTTGGGCGTGAAACGCTCGCCATAGGCCTGCGCCAGCCGGTCGCATTCGCGCACAAAATCTGCCGTGCCCACCGTGTCAATCAGAGACAGCGGTCCGCCGGTATAAGGCGCAAAGCCCCAGCCCTGAATGGCGCCCACATCGGCGTCACGCACATCGGTCAGAACGCCTTCTTCAAAGCAGCGGGCGGTTTCCAGCGCCTGAATATACAGGAAGCGCTTTTTCAGATCGTCCACTTCGGGCTGCGCGGCGGCGGTTTTCACCAGTTGCGCAATGCCCGGCCACAGCTTTTTCTTGCCGCCTTCGGGATAATCATACCATCCCTTGCGGTTCTTTTTGCCAAGCCGCCCCTGCTTGACGACCATCTCTTCCAGAACGGCGTCTATCGGATTAGGCTTATAGGCCGCGCCCAGATCCTTCCGGGTCTGATCGGTAATGTGATAGGTCAGTTCCAGGCTGACCTCGTCATTCACCGCCAGCGGCCCCACCGGCATGCCCGCCATTTTTCCGGCATTCTCGATCAGTGCGGGCTTTACGCCATCGGACAGCATGGCGATGCCCTCATTAATGTACGTGCTGAACACACGGCTGGTGTAAAAGCCGCGGCTGTCATTCACGACGATCGGGGTCTTTTTGATCTTGCGCACATAGTCGATGGCGACAGCCAGCGCCGCATCGGAAGTTTTCTTGCCCATGATGATTTCCACCAGCCCCATGCGGTCCACCGGCGAAAAGAAATGCAGGCCGATAAACTGATCCGGCCGCGAGGATTTCTCGGCCAGTCCGGTGATGGGCAGCGTCGAGGTATTGGAAGCGAAGATCGACGCGGCGGGCATCGCGGCTTCCGCCCTGGCCGTCACCCCGGCCTTGACCGCGCGGTCCTCAAACACCGCTTCGATCACCAGATCAACATCCGCCAGTGCGGAATAGTCCGTGCCCGGCGTAATAAGCGCCAGCACGGCGTCTTTTTCGGCGGCGCTGGTTCTGCCTTTCTCGACCGCTTTGGTGAGAAGATTTTCGGAATAGGCTTTGCCCTTGGCGGCATTTTCCAGACTGGCGTCGATCAGCACCACATCAATGCCCGCCATGGCGGAGACATAGGCAATGCCCGATCCCATCATGCCCGCGCCCAGCACGGCGACTTTTTTGCAGTTGGACTTCGGCGGCGATTTCGGCCGGCGCGCGCCCTTGGCGAGTTCGCCGCTGGAGATGAACAGCGAGCGCACCATGTTGGCGGCGCTGGGATGTGCGAACAGTTTCACGGTCAGGCGGGTTTCGATCCGCAGGCCCGCATCGATCGGCACCTGGATGCCCTCATAGACGCAGGACAGAATGGCTTCCTGGGCTGGATAATTGCCATTGCCGGCCTTGCGCGTATGCGCGATGGCCATCGCAAAAAACTCGCTCACCGGGCCGGGCTCATAGGGGCCGCCACCGGGCACCGCATAATTCTTCTTGTCCCAGGGCTGCACCGGGTCGGGGCTTTCGCGGAGCCAGCGCTTGGCCTCGGCGATGATTTCGCCCGCAGGCAGCACCTTGTGAATGATGCCCAGCTTTAGTGCCTGTTGCGGGGCCACTGCATCGCCCTGCAACAGCATGGGCAGCGCCGCCTGAATGCCAATGAGGCGCGGCAAACGCTGGGTGCCGCCGCCGCCGGGCAGAAGACCCACCTTGCTTTCCGGCAGCCCAAGCTGGATGTCCGGATTATCCGCGCACACCCGGTAGTGACAGGCGAGCGGAATTTCGAGCCCGCCGCCCAGCGCAATGCCATTAATCGCGGCGGCAAGTGGTTTGCCGCAGGTTTCCATCACCCGCAGCAGGCCGCTGAAACGCAGAATCGGACTGGCGTACAGCGCGTCATAGCGCTCCTGCTCGCTCTTGCCCTTCCCCGCCGCCGTGGTCTGTTCCACCAGCATCAGATCAGCGCCTGCGAGAAATGAATCCTTTCCGCTGGCAATGACTGCACCCTTGATGGCGGCGTCGTTTTTGATGCGGTCGATGCATTCCGCAAATTCCGTAAGCGATTCCGCAGACAGCACATTCATGGCCCGGCCCGGCATGTCCCAGGTAATTGTGGCGATGCCGTCGCTGTCGACTTCAAATTTCATCTGTTGCATGTGACGTTCCCTGCGCTTTTATGGGTTCATTTTCATTAAGGGCTGGGCAGGGCAATCCCTTCTGGAAAAGGTATGCCCATGCCTGAACTTCCCGGGCCGCGACACCTCGCGGCGAGTGGCGCGAATGCGGCGGGGCCAGTTGATCCGTGGACGGAGCGCCTAGATCCGCTCAATAATCGTGGCGGTTCCCATGCCCGCGCCCACACACAGCGTGATGAGCGCGGTGCTGAGATTGCGCCGTTCCAGTTCATCTAGCACGGTGCCCAGGATCATTGCGCCGGTTGCGCCCAGCGGATGGCCCATGGCGATGGCGCCGCCATTCACGTTCATTTTCGAATGATCGATATTCAACTGTTGCATCATGCGCAACACGACGGACGCGAACGCCTCGTTCAGTTCAAACAGGTCAATATCAGCCACCGTCATGCCCGCGCGCTTCAGCACCTTTTCGGTCACCAGAGCAGGCCCGGTCAGCATGATGCAGGGTTCTGAACCAATGGAGCCGAAGGCGCGGATGCGCGCGCGCGGCTTCAGGCCCATGCCGCTTCCCGCCTCGCGGGTGCCAAGCAGCACGCCCGCCGCGCCATCGACGATGCCGCTGGAATTGCCGCCATGATGCACATGCACCAGTTCCTCTACATCGGGATAACGCTGCATGGCCACGGCGTCGAAGCCGCCCAGTTCCCCCATCATGGTGAAGGAGGGCTCAAGCGACGCGAGCGACTGCATGGTCGAACCGGGACGCATATGTTCGTCATGATCCAGAATGGTACGGCCGGTAATGTCCTTGACCGGGATCACGGATTTTTTGAAATAGCCATTGTCCCAGGCATGTTTGGCGCGGCGCTGGCTTTCCACGGCATAGGAATCGACGTCCGCGCGCGAGAAGCCGTCACGCGTCGCGATCAGATCGGCGCCAATGCCCTGCGGCGCAAAATAGCTTTTGAAGGCGATAGCAGGATCGGTGGACCAGGCCCCGCCGCCGGTTCCCATCGGAACCCGGCTCATGCTTTCGACGCCGCCGCCGATGGCCATGTCCGACTGGCCCGACATGATCTGCGCCGCCGCCATATTGACCGCCTCAAGGCCCGAGGCGCAGAACCGGTTGATCTGCACACCGGCGACGCTTTGGGCGTAATCGGCGTTCAGCACAGCGGTGCGGGCGATGTCGGCACCCTGCTCGCGCACCGGCTCGACGCAGCCCAGTACCACGTCATCGACCTTGCTTGTGTCCAGATTGTTGCGGTCGCGCAGGGCCTTCAACACCTGGGTGGCCAGTTCCAGCGAGGGCACCTCATGCAGGCTGCCATTGGTTTTACCCTTGCCACGGGGGGTGCGGACAGCGTCATACACAAAGCAGTCAGTCATGGGCGTTCTCCTTGGTTCGAACTTGTCGCGGGGGTCAAGCCTACCCCTTCTGCATGATGATATTGTGTCATTAACACATAAACTGTTGAAGCACTATTTACACCTTACCCGGTGCATCTACAGAGGTGGTAAAGCCTTAACCAATTCCCCCGCCCGCCACATATAATGTCTGGCCGGTAATATAGCTGCTTTCATCGGCGGCAAAAAAGCAGATGGCGGCAGCGATTTCCTCGGGTGTGCCAAACCGCGCCTGCGGCGCATCGCGCAGGCTCTGGGTCACGATATCGCCCATCCAGCCGTTTTCCTGCTGGCTGAGCGGCACTGGGTTGCGCAGCGTGATGCGCGGGGGCGCGTCTACGCCGCCAGGCGCCACGCAGTTGACCCGCAGGCCAAACTCCGCCACCTCCATTGCCAGCGCCGTGGTAATGGCGGAAACGCCCCCCTTGGCCGCGGAATAGGGTACGCGGTAAATGCCGCGCGTCGCGACAGAGCCTATATTGACAATGGCCCCGGATTTCCTGGCCAGCATATGCGGCAAAACGGCATGGCAACACCATAATGTTGGCCACAGGGAACGCTGAATTTCCGCCTCGATTTCCTCCGGCCTGTATTCCCAGAACGGCTTCACCCAGATCGTGCCACCCACATTGTGCACGGAAATATCGATGCGGCCATAGGCCCTGGCAACCTCGTCAAACAGGCTGACCGCCCCTTCGTGGCGTTCCAAATCCACCGCCGCCACGCGCCCGCGGCCTCCCGCATCGGTGATTTCCTTCAATACGCCCAGCGCCGCCTGTTCCGCCCGGTCCGCAATCACCACCTCTGCGCCTTCGGCCGCAAGCCGCAGCGCAACCGCCTTGCCAATTCCCTGGGCCGCACCCGTGACAACCGCCACCCGATCCGTAAAACGCTGGGTTGTCATGGTCATCTCCCGGTGATTGCGCCCCTTGCTTTTCAGACATACAGTATAGGCGACAGATGGCGCATGTTGAACAGATTACGGGGCCGTTCAGGGCCGAAAGCGGCAGGGGGGCGAAGTGACACTTACTGTGAATCAGGGCGTTTTGTGGCCCGCACACACAAATGAAGTCCCCAAGGAAGTCTTTATCCGCCCTGATATATTCGAGGAAGAGCTGAAGCGGATTTTTTACGGCCCGGAATGGCACCCGGTGGCGCATGAAAGCGAAGTTCCCAAACCTGGCGATTTCAAGACCTTTTCTCTCGGCAAAGTGCCCCTGATCATCAATCGCGATATGGAAGGCAGGGTCCACGTATTCTTTAACGCCTGCGCACACCGCGGCAACCAGCTTGAAACGGCCACCGCCGGTAACAAGACCGAATTTGAATGCCCGTATCACCGCTGGCTGTTCAGCGCCAGCGGTGATCTGGTGGGATGTCCGGCTGAAGCGGAATTCGCGCCCGGCTTCCAGCGTAAAGATTTTCCGCTGGCGCAGCCGCGCATGGAGATGTTTTACGGACTGATCTTTGTGACCTTCAGTCCTCTGACGCCGGATCTGGATACATGGCTGGAAGACGCGCAGAGCGGCCTCAAGGAAGCGCTTGGCGTTGATGGGCGTCTGAAATTGCTGGGCTATCAGAAAGTACGCTACCGCACCAACTGGAAAGCCTATAACGACAATGACGGCTATCACGCGCCGTTGCTGCATAGCGCGTTTCGCATGTTGAACTGGCAGGGCGGGGCCGGGCGGCAATACGCCACGCGTCAGCATGGCCATGTAATTTTTACATCCTCCATGACCGTCGCCCCAAAAAACACCCTTCTGAAAGATCCCTCCGTTGTCGCGTTTCGCGGTTCCGACCCCACGCGCGGGTCGCGTCTGGCTCAGCTGTTCCCCACCTTTATCGCCACCAGCCACATGGACGTGATCAGTCTGCGTTTTGCGATACCGCTCAACGTCAATGAGACAGAGGTGCATTACGCCTATTTCTCGCATCTGGACGATGACGCCGAAATGGAAAAACACCGGCTGCGGCAGTCCTCCAATCTGCTTGGCCCCTGCGGGCTGGTCAGCATGGAGGACGCGTCTGTATTTCACCGCGTGCATATCGGCAACCATACGCCGGGGGTTGTGACCTTTCAGAAAGGCGTGAAAGATCCGGATAGCCTTGAGCAGGAATTCAAACAGAATGACGAGGCCGGCAATCTGCCGCGCTGGGAATATTACCGCCGCACGATGGGTTTTGAAAGGCAGGCTCTATGAAGGCGCTGACGGCGCAGGACCTGTTCCTGATCGATGAGCTGCAAACCCGTTATATTTACGCACTGGACAGCAAGAATATACCGGGCTGGCTGGAGACTTTTGCCGAAGCGCCGGATGCGTCCTATATCTGCACCACCCAGGAAAGTGTTGAGCGTAATTTGCCCCTGGCGCTGATCATGGACGATTGTTATGCCCGCCTGCAGGACCGGGTTACCTATATCACCAAAATATGGGCCGGCACTTTTCAGGATTATCGCACCCGCCATTTTACCCAACGCGTCAACGCCGCGAAGCTGTCGCATGACACGGTGGCGGTGCATACAAATTTCACCGTGATCTATACGCCGGAAGACAACGGTAGTTCAGAAGTGCTGACCGCAGGGGTCTATGAAGATGTGGTCAAGCTGGCGGATGGCGGCGCGCAATTCCTGTCAAAAAAAGCCGTGACGGACACATCGGTGTTGCCACGCTATCTGGTCTATCCGCTCTGATGCCACAAGCAACCGTCGATAAATTCTCGCGCGCATGGTAATAATCATCTGACTCAAAAACGACATTCAAAAAAGGGGGAAACAGCATGCAATTTGTCAGTCCGGAAGAGCTTATTAAAAGTGACGGCCTTCGTATCGTTGTGGTCAAGGGCGGGCCAAGCCCGTGGGGCCAGGCCGCCAAGGCGATGATGGAATATAAGGGGCTGACCCTCAAGGCGGCGCTCTGGCAGGGCGGTGGCGCGAACGAGGAGATCGTCAACTGGTCGGGCGCCAACAGCGCCCCGGTGGTCGCCTGGAACAAGGAAAAGCCCATCGACCGCTGGGATGATATTCTGTTCCTGATTGAGCGGCTGGCGCCGCAAAAACCACTGCTGCCAGAGTCTCGCGAGGAGCGGGTTCAGATAATGGGGCTTTCGCATGAAATATGCGGACGCCAGGGGCTTGGCTGGAATCGCCGTTTGAGCATGTTCGCCCCGGCCCTGTCTTCCGGCAAAGCTCCGGAGCCGATGATTAAAATGGGCGAGAAATACGGATTTTCTCCCGAGGAGGCGGCGCAGGGGGACAACCGGGTGATCGCGACCTTGAATTTGCTGACCAAACGCCTGAAGGCGCAACAGGCGGCGGGAAGCATGTATTTTGTGGGTCAGAATATATCGCCCGTGGATTTTTATTGGGCGGCGTTCAGCTGTATCATCGACCTGCCGCCCAATGAAATCTGTCCGGTGCCGGACGCGATGCGGCCCATGTTCTCAAGGATCAGCGACGGCGTGCGCGCAGCGATCGATCCGGTGCTGCTCACGCATCGCGACCGCATCATGAAGGCGCATTTCAAGATACCGATGGAGATGTAATGCTGAAGCCAAATCCGGTTTAGCCCTGGTAAAATGACCCGCAACCGGCATACACTTCCCAAAACAGGCTAACCCGGACGGCGGATAGCGTTCGGGAACCGGAAATACAGGAGCGCCAGAAAAATGGACCAGAAACCTGCACAGACTGTACTGAAGGGCTCAAACAGGATTTGGGAAAACGAGTTCCGTCTGGCGGACACCGGAAAATCCGCCCCGGCCTATGAAACCATCCAGGTGCGCCGGCTGTCGCCCGCGCTCGGCGCGGAAATCAGCGGCGTGGATCTGCGCCAGCCGCTCGGCAACCAGACGTTTCAGGAAATTCATGACGCGCTGGTGGATAATCAGGTGATCTTCTTCCGCGATCAGGACATCACCATGGACCAGCATAAGGATTTTGGCCGCCGCTTTGGCCCGCTGCATGTGCATCCGGTTATTCCCGGGCCGGAAGGCCATCCCGAAATTTTGGAGCTGCATTCCGATGAAAAGGCGCAATATTCCGCCAGCGCCTGGCACTCCGATGTGACCTTTGAAAAGACGCCCAATCTTGGCTCAATCCTGATTGCCAGGGCCATGCCGGATGCGGGCGGCGACACCGAATTCGCCAGCATGCATGCGGCCTATGAGGGCCTGTCTGACAAATGGCGGCATTTCCTTTCGGGCCTCGAGGCCGAACATGGCAGCGAGCATGTCTTTGGCCGCCCGAAAAATGAAAAGGACCTGCGCCCAAACGCCGTGCATCCGGTGTTGCGCACCCACCCCCTGTCGGGCCGCACCGGGATTTTTGTGAACAGTGTGTTCACCACCAAAATCATGGGCATGAAGCCAAAGGAAAGCATGGCCGTGCTGGATTTCCTGTACTGCCATATCGAGACGCCGGAATTTCATGTGCGCTTCAAATGGGAAGTAAACTCGATCGCGTTCTGGGACAATCGCAGCACCCAGCACCGCGCGATTGCGGATTATTTCCCGCAGACCCGCACCATGCAGCGGGTCACCGTCAACAGCGATGACGTGCCCCACTACCGGCCGAACTGAGCCGCTGCACACACGATAGGGGCACGCATGAGGAAGCCGGAAATGGCTGGCCGCTTCCGGCGGGGTGGAGCGCTCAGGCAGAGACCAGCGCTGTCTGCGCTTTTTCCCTGTTTCTGAAAAAAGGCATGACCAGACGTCCAAACTGTTCCGCCGCCACATCATGCGGATAGCCTGACAGACAAAAATCCGTGCAGCCCACATCCACGAATTGTTGCAGCGTGTCCGCCACCTGCTGCGGATTTCCCACGACCGCCACACCTGCGCCGGGGCGAACCGTGGTGATGCCGCTCCACAAATGCGGGGCCAGCATGTAACCATCCCTTTTACCCAGTTGCTTCATCCGCGCATTGCATTCGCTTTGTTCCCACAACTCCTCGATCATGTGCCTGAAATTATCACTGGCGCTAGAGATCAGATGTTCCGCCGCAGCCCAGGCGTCCTTTTCCTGTTCACGGACGATGATTTGCAGGCGCATGCCAAAACCAATTTTATCGCCACGCCCATATCGCGCTGCGCGTTGGCGGATATCGGCAATTTCAGAAGCAATCACCTCCGGCGTGTCGCCCCAGAACAGATGCACATCCGCATGTTTCGCGGACACTTCGCGCGCCGCCTCCGACATGCCGCCCAAAAAAAATGGGGGATGCGGGAGCTGATAGGGCCGCGGCAGGACCTGGGCGTTTTCGACATGAAAATATTTTCCCCGGTGCGTGACCGGCAGCTTTTCGGTCCACACCCGTTTCATCAGGGCAACGGTTTCATCCATCACCTCAAACCGTGTATCATGATCCATGAAACAGCCATCCGCCGCCATTTCTGACGCACTGCCGCCCGCAATCAGATTGATATAGATGCGGCCTTTGGAAAGCTGGTCAAAGGTGGTGATCATCTTGGCCGTCAGGGTGGGGGCGATAAAACCGGGCCGCGCCGCCACCAGCATTTTCAGGCGGCTGGTTTTGGCCACCATCATGGCGCAGGAAATCCACGCCTCATAACAGGCGGTCTGCACCGGCACGAGTGCATATTCAAACCCGGCCTTCTCGGCAGCCTGCGCCACCCGCTCGAACAGTTCAATGCCGGGCGGAATATCCGCGGCGGGATTGCCAATGGCGGTGGTGTCGCCCGAAGTCGGCACAAACCAGCCGAATCGGATAGGCTCAACTGGCATGGGAGGCCCTCCTGTTACAGTGCGCGCGCAATCAGCAGGCGCATGATTTCGCTGGTGCCGCCATAGATGCGCTGTACACGTGCATCGGCATACATGCGGCCTATGGGATATTCCATCATATAGCCGTAGCCTCCAAACAGTTGCAGGCATTTATCGACCACCCGGCACTGGGTTTCGCAGGTCCAGAGTTTGGCGATGGCGCCTTCTTCCGGCGTCAGTTCGCCGCGCCCGAGCCGCGTGATATATTCATCCAGAAAGGTGCGCGCAACCACCGCCTCGGCCTTGCAGTCGGCCAGCACAAACTGCGTATTCTGAAAATCCAGCAGCGCCTTGCCGAACGCCTTGCGCTGTTTGACATAATCGACCGTCACGTCGATCGCCGCCTCCATGCCCGCAACGGCGCCGACGGCAATGATCAGCCGCTCACGCGGCAATTGCTGCATCAGCTGGTAAAAGCCGCGCCCCTCATCGCCGCCCAGCACATAATCGGCAGGCACACGCACGTCATCGAAAAACAGTTCAGAGGTGTCGGCGGCGTGCAGGCCCACCTTGTCCAGATTGCGCCCGCGACGGAAACCGGGTGAATCGGCCTCCACCATCACCAATGAAATATTTTTGGCGCCGCCCGCCGCATCGCCCGTCTTGCACACCACAATGATCAGATCGGCATGCTGGCCATTGGTGATGAAGGTCTTCTGACCGTTGATCACCAGGCTGTTACCATCGCGCTTTGCCGTGGTGCGCACCGCCTGCAGATCGGAACCCGTGCCCGGTTCGGTCATGGCGATGGCGCAGACCAGTTCGCCCGTGGCCATTTTCGGCAGCCAGCGCTTTTTCTGTTCCTCCGTGCCATAGCCCAGAATATAGGGTGCGCAGATGCCGCTATGCACGCCATTGCCCCAGCCTGAAAAATGCGTCCACTGCTCCTGCTGCGTGATCACCGCCTCATGCCGGAAACCGCCGCCAGCACCGCCATATTCCTCCGGGATGGTGACGCACAGCAGGCCTGCATCGCCCGCCTTGTTCCAGAAGCTGCGGTCGATGATGCCCGCCTTGCTCCAGCGCTCATTATGCGGCACGGCTTCGCGCTCAAAGAATTTGCGTACGCTGTCTGAAAATATTTCCAGCTCTTCATCCATCCATCCGGATTTCAGCGCGATCATGGGAACCTCATTGGTTTTGTGTGCGGCATTTTAGAGGCACGCCTTTGGTTATGTCCTCAATTTTCCTTACGCCCAACACTCCTAAGATTTTGTTTTTTCAGTATAGCATCAAATTCGATAAGCCCCTCGTAGAGGGACACAAAATGGCCGAGCGTAACTGAAGGCGTATCAATATGTCGCAGTATGCCCTTAACATGGGGATGTGCACCTGAATTACGCGGATCTTTTAACGTATTTAGTGTTGCCTTAAATTTTTCTCGCTTATTTATATCGATGTTCTTCTCAATTCTTTCGACATTAATGATACCCAGCAACTGGATGAGCATGCGCCTGAAATGCAATTCGTATTGAAATCCATAAGTCCTTTTTACGATCTCATTTTTTACATATTTAATGTTGTCATTGTTTTTTAAATGACGCCGAGCGCAGCGAATAACGATATCATCCATAGATTCTTCTATCCATCCACATAACTCAATGATCGCAAGTTTCGAATACAAAAGGGGCTCTTTCACTCCAACCGCAGAATTATATTTTTTATCAAGGATTGTGAGAGTTTCTAAAATGTGGCCGCGCCCAATCATGGATTTAGGCGGCGAATATTCTGATTGCTGTTTTTAACCGCTCCGTTACGCGCCGCTTCTTGGAAAGTCCCTCCCTCAGTGCCCCATCGGAAAATTCCGGATGGAAAAGTAGCTCACGAAAAGAGTTCACCAATTGTATCTCCGTGACATCCTTTATTTTCGGGAGATTCACTCCGATCCCAACCAACAGTGCTTCGAGTATAGTAACTTTTAGTTTTGGATGGGCATCTCCCCCCAATGCATTCTTAACCACCTTGGAAGCAATCTCGGCCGTATCGATAAATAATTGGCGCTTCCCACTAATCCAATTTTCTGCATCATTCTGGTGCGAATGCATATACGCATTTAGAAATTTTGCTAGATGACCCTCATAATGACGCCGCTCATCCATAAAAGCAAAAAAACGGAGCATAATCTCCTGCTTAGTAAAACGGTAAGACTGCTGGCCCTGCATTTTGTTCAACCGTCGCCATGAAGGGAGCTTATCTAGTTCCTTAAGAAGATTATTAAATGCCCCTCCATAAATGCAGTTACGTATTTCCTGGTTGTTCAGTTTCATGCCGCCTGTATTGAGGCGATGAAATATCGTAAATAAATAGTCCAAGTGGGATTTTTTTTGAAATCACATCTAAGTACCGTTACTGGAATTGAGAGGTTTTCCACTCGCGTATAATACTGGTGAATCGGTCCACGTGAATTTTTTATCAAGGCTACCGACTTACCTGAAATTTCGGGCTCTATGTCATCCACTTGTGAGAGCCTCCAATCACCGCCTTCAAGAAACTTTACAATTGTCGAAATACGCTGAAGGCCATCAATGACCATCCACTTTTGTGCCTTATGGTCCATGGCAAAACACATACTTGGAATTGGGAGTTGTTTTATCAAAGGATCGATAAAGCGTGTTTTATCTGGCCCCTACCAAACAATATCTCTTTGGAATTCTGGCTGAATTTCTAATATACCCTGCGTGTGCATTTTATATAGGCCTGCGCAAGACCGAAGTTCATTGTAGGCGACTATGTCTTCGGGCGGCACCTCCGCGGAGCCGTCTTCGTAGAAAGTTCGCTCTTCAAGCTTAGTGATAGTCTCTTCCATCGTAATTCCTCAGCCCCGCAGTCAGATTAAGCTCGTAAGTTCTTTTGCTAAATAAGGCTCATTGATTAAAACGCCTCCGCACCGAGCGCCATCAGGCAATCCGCGCCGCCTTTTATTTTCACCAGCATGGCGGCGCCATCCGGCAATACCCGCTGCATGAAATAGCGCGCCGTCGTCTGTTTGGCGGCGTAAAAACCCGCATCGCCTGTTCCCGCCTTCAGCCCGGCATGGGCGGCGCGCGCCATGCGCAACCACATCATGCCAAGCGCGGTCAGCGCAAACAGATGCAGATAATCGGTCGAGCCCGCCGCCAGATGATCGGGGTTCTTCATGCCATTTTCTAGGAACCATAATGTCGCCTGCTCCAGCCGGTCGCGGGTTTCCTTCAGCGGCGCGCTGAATTCCATCATTTCCGTTTCGCCTGCGCATTCCGCCAGCAGCGCGTCAATCTCTGCAAAAAATGCAAACACCGCGCGCCCGCCATTGGCGCCCAGCTTGCGGCCCACCAGATCGAGCGCCTGAATGCCGTTCGCCCCTTCATAGATCATGGCGATGCGCGCATCGCGCACAAACTGTTCCATACCGTGTTCGGCGATATAACCGTGCCCGCCATATACCTGTTGCGCATTGACGCAGTTGGCGAAGCCCTGATCGGTCAGATACGCCTTCACCACCGGCGTCAGCAGGGCCATATAATCATCCGCCCGTTCTGCGTCTGTGGCATGGCTTCGCAAAATGTCGGCCTGCACGCCGATCCACATGGAAAATGCGCGCGCGCCTTCGTTGAACGCCTTCTGGTTCATCAGCATACGGCGGATATCGGGATGCACAATCAGCGGATCGGCGGGCTTGTCCGGCGCGGCGGGGCCGGTCAGGGCGCGGCCCTGCAACCGGTCACGGGCGTAAATCACCGCATTCTGATAGGCGACTTCTGATACCGCCAGGCCCTGCTGCCCTACAAGCAACCGCGCCTCGTTCATCATGGTGAACATGGCGCGCATGCCTTTATGTTCTTCGCCCACCAGATAACCCACCGCGCCGTCATAATTCAGCACGCAGGTTGAATTGCCATGAATGCCCATTTTTTCTTCTATGGAGCCGCAGCTGACCCCGTTGCGTGCGCCCAGGCTGCCATCCGCCTGGACCAGAAACTTTGGCACAACGAACAATGACACGCCTCTGATGCCTTCCGGTCCGCCCACAATTTTCGCCAGCACCAGATGGATGATATTTGCCGCCAGATCATGTTCACCGGCAGAAATAAAAATCTTCTGTCCACTGATCCTGAAACTGCCGTCGGCCTGTGGTTCAGCGCGGGTCCGCATCAGGCCCAGATCCGTTCCGCAATGCGGTTCGGTTAGATTCATGGTGCCTGTCCACTCTCCCGATGTGAGGTTGGGCAGATAAATGCGCTTCAGCTCAATCGAGCCATGCTGGTGCAGCGCCTCGTACACGCCATGGGTCAGCCCGGGATACATGCCAAACGCCATATTGCTGGACGTGACCATTTCATTGAACGCCATGGCCAGCACCACAGGCATGCCCTGTCCGCCAAATTCCGGATCGCAGGACAGGCTGGGCCAACCGCCGTCCACAAAGGTGCGATAGGCCCCCTTGAAGCCATCGGGCGTGGTAACCGATCCATCCGCATGACGGGTGCAGCCCTGCTGGTCGCCGATACGGTTGAGCGGCTGCAGCACCTCCTCACAAAGCTTGGCGGCCTCAGCCAGCACCGCCTCCAGAAGATCAGGCCCGGCGGAAGCATAGGCGGAGAGGTTGCTAAGCCGTTCGATCCCCAGCACCTCGCGCAGCAAGAAACGGAACTCGTTCAGCGGAGCACTGTAGACGGGCATGGGGCCTCCTGTATTGTTTCAAATAACTGGCGTTTCTTAAGCCAACAATATGGCGGACAGAGCTGTGCAGAGAGTTAATATCTGAATTATCAGCTATAGCGGCCTGGCGTTAAGCATCACGGCGGCGATCTTGCAGACTTTTCCTGACCGGTTCGACCAGGCGTGGTTGGTGCCGCGCTGGATCAATACGTCACCGGCCTTGAGCAGGGTTTCGCCGGTTTCCATCATCGAATAGACCTCGCCCTCCAGCACGATGATGAAATCGACTGTCTCGGTTTTGTGAAAGCCTGGATGGGATTCCAGCCCTTTGCCCGGTTTGGCGATGCCTTCGGGCTCAGGGGGGAGTTCTGCGACGCGCAGCATTAACTGGCCGGGGCTCGGCTCCAATTCAAATCCTCCCGGGCGGCGGCTGTCAACATTCCCTGTATTGTCGGCCGGTACGCCTGTGGCCCATAATTCCGCCAATGCCAACGCGCCCTGATCGCGGAAATCATCCATGCCGCCACCGCCAAACACATCCTGAACACCCGCATCGATTAAGAAGATAGAACGGCCCTGGGCGTCATGCCCGGTGACAACGCGGCGTACTGGTTTCATTGCTGATTCCTCCGAAGGTCTGGGCAAGGCTTGAACGCCGCATCCATTAATAACCTGGATTGGAACACGCCGCCCGCATTTCCGCAAGGATCGCCTCGGCTGCCGCGCGCGGGTCCTCCGCCTTGACGATGGGGCGTCCCACGACAAGGAAATCCGCGCCCGCCTGCAGGGCCTCCCCCGGGGTCATGACCCGCTTCTGGTCATTGGCCGCGCCCCCCGTTGGTCGGATACCAGGCGTGACAATCAGCATGTCGGGACCAAGCACCGCGCGTAATCTTGCCGCCTCCTGCGCCGATGCAATCACCCCGTCGCATCCGGCCTGTTGGGCCGTCAGCGCGCGCTGCACCACCAGTTCCCCGATCGTGCCGGAATAACCCATTTCCTTCAGCGCCGCCTGATCCAGACTGGTCAGCACGGTCACACACAGGATTTTGAGTTCGCTGTTCCCGCGCCCGGCCACCGCCGCGGATAAAATTTCACGGTCTCCATGCACCGTCAGAAACTGCGCGCCGATGCTGGCGGCACTTGTCACCGCATTGCGCACGGTCTCGCCAATGTCATAAAATTTGAAATCCAGAAACACCTTGTCGCCGCGCGCACTCAGCTCACGCGCAAGTTCCACCCCGCCCAGGGGAAATAGTTGCAGGCCGATCTTGAAAAACCGCACGGCCCCGCGCAACGCCTCGGCCACAGCGCGCGCCTCCGCAAGGCTGGGCACATCGAGGGCGGCGATCAGCCGCTCTTCAACCGGGACGTCCGTACGCGCGCTCACTCTGCCGCCTGATGCCGCCTTGGGGTTTTATCCGCCACGCGCGTCGCGCGCACCCCAAGCCGCGCAAACAGCGCATCATCGCGTTCCTTGGCCGGGTTTTTCGTGGTCAGCAGTTTCGGGCCGATAAAGATTGAACCGGCGCCTGCCAGAAAACACAGCGCCTGGGTTTCATCATTCATCTGCTCGCGCCCCGCCGACAGGCGCACCACCGATGCAGGCATCACAATTTTGGCCACGGCGACCGTGCGCACAAATTCCAGACTGTCCAGCCTGTCGATGCCATAGACCGGCGTGCCCTGGGTCTGGATCAGCATATTGATCGGCACGCTTTCAGGATGAACCGGCAGATTGGCCAGTGTTTGCAGCATGCCGATGCGGTCGCTGCGCGCCTCCCCCATGCCGACAATGCCGCCGCAACAGACATTAATGCCGGCCTCCCGGACATGCGCCAGCGTATCCAGCCGGTCCTGATAGGTCCGTGTACTGATCACGCTGCCATAAAATTCCGGCGATGTGTCTATATTGTGATTATAATAATCAAGGCCCGATTCCTTGAGCCGCCTGGCCTGCGCATCTGTCAGCATGCCCCGGGTAACGCAGGTTTCCATGCCCAGCGCGGCCACCCCTTCGACCATCTGGCAAACCGCATCAAGATCCTTGTCCTTGGGGTTGCGCCACGCCGCCCCCATGCAGTAACGGCTGGCGCCGGCATCCCTCGCACGTTTGGCTTCCGCCAGCACCGCTTCGACGGACATCATTTTTTCCGCCTTCACCGGCGTCTCGAATTTGGCGGACTGGGCGCAATAACCGCAATCTTCGGGGCAGCCGCCGGTTTTGATGCTGAGCAGGGTGCTCATCTGCACCTCGTTGGGATCGAAATATTCGCGGTGCAGCGACTGCGCGCGGAACATCAGATCATTGAAGGGCAGATCGAAAAGTCCGGCAATGTCCGTGCGCGCCCAATCGTGCCGTAGGTCTGTGCTGCTAGCTGGCATATCAGCCCCCTTTGTTCAGTCTGTTATTCACCAGTTCCTCGACCACGCCGGGATCGGCCAGCGTGGAAATGTCGCCAAGACTGGTCGGATCATTTTCCGCGATCTTGCGCAAAATGCGGCGCATGATTTTCCCCGACCGGGTTTTGGGCAGGCCCGGCGCCCATTGCAGCAGATCGGGCGCGGCGATGGCGCTGATTTCCTTGCGCACCCATTGCACCAGTTCCTTGCGCAAATCATCGCTCGCGGGTTCGCCCGAATTCAGGGTGACATAGGCATAAATGCCCTGGCCCTTGATGTCATGCGGATACCCGACAACGGCGGCCTCGGCCACCTTGGGATGCGCCACCAGCGCCGATTCCACCTCGGCGGTTCCCATGCGGTGACCCGCAACATTGATCACGTCATCGACCCGCCCCGTGATCCAGTAATAGCCATCCTCGTCGCGGCGGCAGCCGTCTCCGGTAAAATATTTTCCCGGATAGGTGGTGAAATAGGTCTCAATAAAGCGCTGATGGTCGCCATAGACCGTGCGCATCTGCCCCGGCCAGCTATCGGTAAGGCATAAATTGCCGGAAGCAGCCCCGGTAAGTTCGCCCCCTTCGGCATCCACCAGCAACGGCTGCACGCCAAAGAACGGCCGCGTCGCCGAACCGGGCTTCAGCGCGGTCGCGCCCGGCAGCGGCGTGATCAGAATACCGCCCGTTTCGGTCTGCCACCAGGTGTCGACTATGGGACAGCGCCCTTCGCCCACCACGCGGTGATACCACAGCCAGGCTTCGGGATTGATCGGCTCGCCGACCGATCCCAGCAGGCGCAGACTTTTGCGGCTGGTCGCCTTCACCGGCCCGTCGCCTTCGCGCATCAGCGCGCGCAGCGCCGTGGGCGCGGTGTAAAAAATATTCACCTGATGCTTGTCGCACACCTGCCAGAAGCGGCTGTTGCCAGGGTAATTCGGCACGCCTTCAAACATCAGGGTCGTCGCGCCATTGGATAATGGCCCATAGACAATGTAGCTGTGCCCGGTCACCCAGCCCACATCGGCGGTGCACCAGTAAATATCGCCGTCATGATAATCAAACACATATTGATGCGTCATGCTGGTGAACACCATATAACCTCCGGTGGTGTGCAGCACGCCCTTGGGCTTACCGGTCGATCCTGACGTGTACAGAATAAACATCGGATCCTCGGCGCTCATTTCCTCGGGCCGGCAGTCCGCCGCAACCTTTGCAGCTTCCTCGTGCAGCCAGAGGTCACGGCCCGCTTTCATGGCAATCGCCCCGCCGGTGCGGCGCACCACAATCACCGATTTGACGCCAGGGCATTGCAGCAGCGCCTCGTCGGTATTGGCCTTCAGCGGGACTTTCTTGCCGCCGCGCAGGCCCTCATCCGCCGTCACCACGCAGCTGGAATCGCAATCCTGAATGCGCCCGGCCAGCGCGTCCGGGGAAAACCCGCCAAACACCACCGAATGCACCGCGCCGATGCGGGTGCAGGCCAGCATGGCGTAGGTCGCTTCGGGGATCATCGGCATGTAAATCGTCACGCGGTCGCCCTTGCGCACACCCTGCGCCTTCAGCACATTGGCAAAGCGGCAGACCTCGGCGTGCAGTTGCTTATAGGTGATGCGTTTGTCGTCGCCTGGCTCATCGCCTTCCCAGATGATTGCCGTCTGATCGCCGCGTTTGGCCAGATGCCGGTCAATGCAATTGACACTGGCGTTCAACGTGCCGTCCTCGTACCAGCGGATACGAAAATCGCTGGCGTTAAACGACACGTCCCTGATTTTCGTATAGGGTTTCATCCAGTCGATGCGTTTGCCCTGCTCGGCCCAAAAGGCCACGGGGTCCCTGACCGAAGCCTCATACATGGCCTGATATCCGGCGTCATTCACATAGGCTTTTTTGGCCCATTCGGCGGGTACGGGAAAAACCTGATCGTTTGACATGGAGGTTCCTATTTTTTGCCATAGACAGGCGCGCGTTTTTCGGCAAACGCGCGCTGCGCTTCCTTGGCGTCCCTGCTGCGCATCGTCTGGCCTTCCATGGTGAGGGACAGGGGCAGCACGTGGCTGGAGATGGAACGAATCCACGAATTGATCGGCACCTTGGAGGCGATGATAGCGGCCTGCGGCCCGGCCGCCAGCCTATCGGCGCATTCCATGGCTTTGGTCAGAATATCCTTGTCATCCACCAGAAAATTGACCAGGCCCATATCGAACAGCGCCTGGCCGGTGAGACGTTCGCCGGTCATCAGAAACCATTTCGCGCGGTTGACGCCCAGCAGCAGCGGCCAGATCACCTGCCCGCCATCGCCCGCGCCAATGCCCATATTCACGTGGGTGTCGGCAAAGACCGAGCTATGGCCGGCCACCACCACATCGCATAATAGTGAAATGGTCGCGCCCAGCCCCATGGCGTAGCCCTGCACGGCGGAAATGATGGGCTTGCGCAGTTCCAGTATATGATCAACCACCTGGCGGCCTTCCTCCAGGCTGATTTCCGGTGCATCGCCGCCGTCGCTGCCGCCGCCAAAATCACCGCCGGCGCAAAAGGCCCGGCCCGCCGCCGCCAGCACCACCACCTTGACGTCGCGGTCGGCGTCGGCGTCCCGGCTGAAGCGTGAAAGTTCATTATGCATGAAACCATTGACCGCGTTCAGCCGATCCGGGCGGTTGAGCGTCACCACCGCAACCCCGTTCGGGCGTTTTTCGATCAGCATCGTCCTGTAATTTTCCTGACGTAAGGTCATGGTGCGATCCTCCCCGGTTATGACGCGGCTGATTGAACGCCGCCTGCGACCATTATGCTATCCTGGCGCGGTTGCGGCAAGGGGCTGGCGGCGGCCATTGCACCAATCACCCAAACTGGCATAAACAAATGTTACGGCGAACCCATAACTGGATAAATGCGCGGGGCAGGGCAAACCGTTTCTTCAATCTGCGCTGGAATCTCTCAGTTGGGATATATAATCTCCATAATATCATCAGAACATAAAGCTGGAGGTCGCCGCTGACATCTTCTACCCCAACCACATCCAGCCGCGATTTCTCCCTCGATTTCCTCCGCGCAGTGGCCATTCTCAAGGTGGTTATGGCTCACAGCCGCCTGCCGGCATGGTTGTTTCAAGTGCGCAATTTTGGTGTTCCGTTGCTTATGCTGCTGTCGGGGTGATCCATTGACATCGCCATGGAGCACAAGCGGGTAACGCTTTTCACATATCTTGTTAAGCGGGTTCGCCGTCTGGTTATTCCCTGCTGGGCTTTTTTGTTGGCTTTTTTCAGCCTGTTTTATATTACGGACGCCATCGGCGTAACCAATCAGGATTTCAGTTGGCGCGTGATCGCCACCAGCTTTATTTTTACCAGCGGCATTGGCTATGTCTGGGTTATCCGGGTGAATTTAATGATAGCCTTTATCACGCCGCTGCTTCTTACCTGGAACCACAAGGTCAAAAATCATCTTACTTTCATCGCCGGCTGCGCCATGGTCATTGCCGGCAGCACCGCAGCGTGGATGCTGTTCGATACGCCTTTTTTCATCATCATTTAGGCAAAGCGCACTCTTTGTTGAATTTATCGTTGTTTTATGTTGCGGGCTATGGGGCAATTTTTGCGCTGGGGACGCGTATTCACGCAGTTCCGCGACGCGCGCTGATAGCCATGGCAGGCGTAAGCGCAGTGGTTTATGCGGCCATTTGCAGCGCGTTATTTATGCAGACAGGACATTTTGTTCCGACACAGAATTTCAAATATCCGCCGCAATTATATTATATTTCATATGCACTCGCTATCAGCCTGGCACTCATTTCAGTACGGCAGCCGCTGGCCAATCTGGTGCCGCAGGGTAAATTAAGAAATATCATCAGCTTTATCGGCTCTAATACGCTTGGGATCTATCTCTGGCACATCCTCACCATCAAGGTTATCAGCAGTGTCACTCACAAAGGCCTATGGCCGGATAATTTCATGGCCGCCTGGTTTGGCACCGCTGCGCTCGCCATCTTTATTGTCTGGGCGCAAAAAAACCTTGTCTCCCATGGGCTGCTCTATGTTCCCAGCCGCTGGCGCTCATTTGCAACTATGTCTGCCGGTGATCACCCTCCGCCGAAAACCGTTTTGAAGGATTGATGGACTTGCACCAGATAGAATCATTCGATTCTATCTGACCGCATGTTGCTCCAATGCCAAAGCATAAATGTTTCACATTGGATTTTGAGAAGGAAGCGGCCGGTTGGTCAAGACAAACGGCCGGACACGGCGCGCTTACAGACATTTTCTTGAAATGCTCACAGACATTTTCTTGAAATTTTGAAAACCGGTAAAAATCGCTCTGGATATTGGTTGCGGGGGTTGGATTTGAACCAACGACCTCCAGGTTATGAGCCTGGCGAGCTACCGGGCTGCTCCACCCCGCGTCAATTTCCAAGTCCGGGCAAGGCCCGGCAGCAGTTTTTCCGGGCGTGCCGCCGAGGCGGCGCCGGGACAACACTGCCACCCTCAGAATAAAGGGCAATACATCAAACGGCAAACCCCCGCCAAAAGACGGGGGTTGCGTCATCATCATGTCAGTGGGTTATTTTGCGTCCAGCCTGAAATCATCCGGAACAATCCGCCCTTCGCAGGCCCGGCAGCGACCTACTCTCCCATGCCTTGAGACATAGTACCATTGGCGCTGAGGAGTTTAACGGCCGAGTTCGAAATGGGATCGGGTGATGTCTCCTCGCTATGGCCACCAGGCCGGCGAAAGGCGGTATTGTTCCAAAACCCTGGCGCACGCTTCTCTGTATATGAAGCGCCGCCATGGCGTGGACAGACAAAGTTCAAGATTCAGTGCGCACGGGCACATATATCAAAAGCAAATCGTCCGGCTTCAGACGCCAGAACACCACCTGCGGACTTTCATCCGTCTGCGGATATTCCGGTTTGATCACTGTGCATAAGCTCCATACTGCTTGCCTCATCACGCCAGAGGCGTGAAAAGATAGCACGTACAGAAGATGGTCAAGCCTGTCGAGCGATTAGTACCGGTAAGCTGCACACATTACTGCGCTTCCACACCCGGCCTATCAACGTGATGGTCTATCACGGCTCTCAGGGAATTCTGGTTTCGAGGGAGGCTTCCCGCTTAGATGCTTTCAGCGGTTATCCCGTCCACACATAGCTACCCGGCTGTGCCGCTGGCGCGACAACCGGACCACCAGTGGTGTGTTCACCCCGGTCCTCTCGTACTAGGGGCAACTCCTCTCAAAATTCCTACACCCATGGCAGATAGGGACCGAACTGTCTCACGACGTTCTAAACCCAGCTCACGTACCACTTTAATCGGCGAACAGCCGAACCCTTGGGAACTTCTCCAACCCCAGGATGTGATGAGCCGACATCGAGGTGCCAAACACTGCCGTCGATATGGACTCTTGGGCAGTATCAGCCTGTTATCCCCGGCGTACCTTTTATCCGTTGAGCGATGGCCCTTCCACACGGGACCACCGGATCACTATGACCGACTTTCGTCTCTGCTCGGTCCGTCGACCTCGCAGTCAGGCAGGCTTATGCCATTGCACTCAACAGCTGATTTCCAACCAGCTTGAGCCTACCATCGCGCGCCTCCGTTACACTTTGGGAGGCGACCGCCCCAGTCAAACTACCCACCATGCAGGGTCCCGAGCCCGGATTCACGGGCTACGGTTAGACATCAGAGAAAACAAGGGTGGTATTTCAAGGGTGACTCCACAAAAGCTGGCGCCTCTGCTTCAAAGTCTCCCACCTATCCTACACATGTCGTCCCTGATGCCACTGCAAAGCTATAGTAAAGGTGCACGGGGTCTTTCCGTCTAACCACGGGAACTCCGCATCTTCACGGAGAATTCAATTTCACTGAGTCGATGTTGGAGACAGCGGGGAAGTCGTTACGCCATTCGTGCAGGTCGGAACTTACCCGACAAGGAATTTCGCTACCTTAGGACCGTTATAGTTACGGCCGCCGTTTACTGGGGCTTCAATTCAAAGCTTGCACCTCTCCTCTTAACCTTCCAGCACCGGGCAGGCGTCAGACCCTATACGTCGTCTTGCGACTTCGCAGAGCCCTGTGTTTTTAGTAAACAGTCGCTACCCCCTGGTCTGTGCCCCCCACATATGGTTGCCCACACATGGGGCCCTCTTCTCCCGAAGTTACGAGGGCAATTTGCAGAGTTCCTTCAACATCGTTCTCTCAAGCGCCTTGGTATGCTCTACCAGTCCACCTGTGTCGGTTTGGGGTACGGTCTATACGTGGGAGCTATTTCCTGGAACGCCTTCACCGCACCCTCAATCCAATAAGAGGATACGATATACGGCATTCGTCACTACCCACAGGCTGGGGAATATTAACCCCATTCCCATCGCCTACGCCTTTCGGCCTCGGCTTAGGGGCCGGCTCACCCTGCGCAGATTAACTTTACGCAGGAACCCTTGGACTTTCGGCGAGAGTGTTTTTCACACTCTTTGTCGTTACTCATGTCAGCATTCGCACTTCCGGTACCTCCAGGACCCCTCACGGGTGCCCCTTCGCAGGCTTACGGAACGCTCCGCTACCGCTGGATCTTACGATCCAACCCGCAGCTTCGGTGCATGGCTTTAGCCCCGGTACATCTTCGGCGCAGGACGGCTTGTTTAGACCAGTGAGCTGTTACGCTTTCTTTAAATGATGGCTGCTTCTAAGCCAACATCCTGGTTGTTATGGCCTTCCCACTTCCTTTCCCACTTAGCCATGACTTTGGGACCTTAACTGGCGATCAGGGCTGTTTCCCTTTCGACGACGAACCTTAGCACCCGCCGTCTGTCTGCCGCATAGTACTCTTCGGTATTCGGAGTTTGG
>SHWM01000011.1:0-2500 GCA_009693835.1 Alphaproteobacteria bacterium | reverse complement strand
ACCTATGACGTCGACTTTCAGCGCGACGTCAGGCCGGGGGACAGTTTTGATATTCTTTATGATCGCGACATGGACGAAAATGGCCAGGTGGCCCGGGTGGGCGCCATCCGTTACGCTGCCCTGACAATTGGCAATGAGCGCAAGGAACTATTCCGTTTTGCGCCATCCGGCGCCAGGGAACCCGAATATTTTGATCAGAATGGGCATACCATCAGGAAGGCGCTCATGAAAACGCCGGTGGATGGCGCAAAGATCACTTCCCGCTATGGGATGCGCATGAATCCAATCCTGGGTTATACGCGCATGCACAAGGGGCTGGATTTCGGCATTGCGATGGGAACGCCGGTTGTGGCGGCCGGCGATGGCCAGATCAGGGTGGCGGGCTGGAATGGCGCCTATGGAAAATATATCCGTATACATCATAATGAGGGCTACGACACCGCGTATGGGCATCTGTCTGCCTTCGCCAGGGGAATGCGCAAGGGCGCGCCCGTCCGGCAGGGAGAAATCATAGGTTATAGCGGGTCCACGGGCCGTTCAACCGGGCCGCATCTTCATTATGAAGTGCTGGTGAACGGCGCTCAGGTCAATCCGCAAAGCGTGTCGCTGCCCAATGCGCGGGCATTGACGGGCCGGCAACTGGCGCAGTTCAAAAAGTTGCGTGACGCCATTGGCCAGGAACGCGACCAACTGGCGCAGAATCAGAATCAGAAACCGATGAAAACGGCTGCCTTGCAGTAAAGAAAATCACGGCCGGACAAAAGTCCGCGAATATCTCCGGCCGTCCGACAAATCTTTAGGCAGCTGGCGCCAGCGCGGCCAGCAGAGCCTCATCCGGCAGGCGGCTCCCATCTGCCGGGATAGCCTGAATGCATACATGGCTGGCGCCTGCCGCAAAATGCGCGTCGATCCGTTTACGGATGGTTTGCGTGTCGCCCCACGCCACCAGGGCATCCGTCACCCGGTCGCTTTGCCCATCCAATTCACCAGCGCTGAAACCCAGCCGCAGCAGATTGTTGCGGTAATTTGGCAGGGCCAGATAAAAGGCGACGGCCTTGCGCGCAACATCTCGCGCCCGGACCGGATCGGTCACGCCCAGGATCTTCTGTTCCACGCACAGCATCGCATCTGGCCCCATGATCTTGCGGGCCATGGCCGTATGTTCCGGCGTCACCAGATAGGGATGCGCGCCACCCGTGTGGGTTTTCGCCAGTTCCAGCATTTTGGGGCCAAGCGCTGCGATCACTGTCGGCGGGGCTTCGGCCGGGGCCCTGCCGGTGAAGGGCGTGCCGGATTTCATATCTTCCAGATACGCCTTCATGGTCGCCACCGGCGCGCCATATTTATGGCCGCGCACCCCTTCGACCAGCGGCACGTGGCTGACGCCCAGGCCAAGCAGAAAGCGCCCGCCGGATTGTTCGGCCAGAGTGGCCTGACCATTGGCCGAGGCGCGCGCATCCCGCGCGTAAATATTGGCGATGCCGGTTGCGATGATCAGCTTCTGTGTGTTGGCGAGCAGCCAGGCTGCATGCGCAAAGGGTTCGCGTCCGGTCGCCTCTGGAATCCACAGGGCGCTATATCCCCATTTTTCCACACGCTGGGCGAAGGCCGCCGCCTCAGCCGCCGTCAATCCATCGGTAAACTGCCAGACACCCAATTTTCCTAACTGCATGATCTTCTCCTTGCGTTAAAACGCCTTTCACTGGTTTTCAGAAATAAACGCCTCGGCCACGGCTGCACTTTCATCCGGAATTTCTTCCATCGGCACATGCCCGGCGTTCTCAAATACGTGCAGCGTGGAATGGGGGACGTCTTTATCAAACTGCTCGCCCATGGCGGGCGGCAGCAAACCGTCCTTGCCGCCCCACATAATCAGCGTGGGCTGCCTTATTTCCTTCAGGCGCCCTTCCAGAAGCAGCCCGCGCGGCAGCCTTGCCCGCATCTTGCGGGCCTGCCGGTTGCCTTCGTGCCGCACCATATCGTAAAAAGAATCAATCAATGCGTCACTGACCTTGCCAGGATCGCCATATACCGAATGCACCCTTTCGGCCGCAATGGAACGCGGCGTCACCCAGGCCAACAGATCACCAATAACCGGTTTGCCCATCAACTGGAACGCCAGCGGTATCTTGCGTTCGCCCTCCGGCACGGCGGCTCCCCAAGCATCGATGAGAATAAGATGCGTGACACGCCGGGGATTTTCGATGGCGAACGCACCCGCCAGTTCCCCGCCCCAGGAGTTGCCCGCAAGCACAAACCGGCGCAGTTCCAGCTTGTCGGTAAAGGCTTTCAGGAACGCCAGCGCCGCCGCATCGGAATAATCATCCCCTGCAACGCGCCCGGTCATACCATGGCCCGGCAGATCAACGCTGATGATGCGGTAGCGCCCGCTCAGCGCCTTGACCCAGCCTTCCCATGTCAGCAGGGACGAGGCGGCGCCGTGCAGCAGCAGGAGTGTCTGCGAGGCGATATTGCCCTGATCGCGATAATGCACACGGGC
>SHWM01000090.1 GCA_009693835.1 Alphaproteobacteria bacterium | reverse complement strand
CTGGCGCGGCTGGCGCAGGCCCCGTTCATCAAGGTCGAGGCCACCAAATTCACCGAAGTGGGCTATGTCGGGCGGGATGTGGAGCAGATCATCCGCGATCTGGTGGAAATCGCCATTGGCATGGTGCGCACCCGCAAACGCAAGGAAGTGGAGGCCCGCGCCCATCAAGCCGCCGAAGAGCGGGTGCTGGACGGGCTGGTCGGTGAAAACGCCAGCGCCGCCACCCGTGACAGTTTCCGCCGCCGCCTGCGCGCGGGCGAAATGGACGACAAGGAAATCGCCATCCGCCTGAGCAGCAGCGGAAGCGGCTTTCCCAGCTTTGAAATTCCCGGCATGCCGGGCGCCAATATCGGCATGATCAATCTGGGCGACATGCTGGGCAAGGCGATGGGCGGGGGGCAGACCACGGAAAAGCGGATGCTGGTGAAAGATTCCTACGCCGTGCTGATTGCCGAGGAAAGCGACAGACTGCTGGATCAGGACCAGTTGATCCGCGAGGCCATCAGCGCGGTAGAAAATAACGGCATCGTGTTTCTCGACGAGATCGACAAGATTTGCGCCCGCTCGGAACGTCAGGGTGCGGATGTTTCCCGCGAAGGCGTGCAGCGCGACCTGCTGCCGCTGATCGAAGGCACCACCATCAGCTGCAAGCATGGCCCGGTGCGCACCGAGCATATTCTGTTCATCGCGTCGGGCGCGTTTCACCTCGCCAAACCGTCCGACCTGCTGCCGGAATTGCAGGGCCGCCTGCCGATCCGGGTGGAGCTGAAACCGCTCAGCCGCGAGGACATCCGCCGCATTTTAACCGAGCCGGAAAGCAGCCTGATCCGGCAGTATATTGCCCTGCTGGCGACTGAGCAGGTTGAACTGTCTTTCACCGAGGACGGGATCGACGCGATTGCCGACATCGCCGTCGAGATCAACAGCAATGTTGAAAATATCGGCGCGCGGCGCCTGCATACCGTCATGGAGCGGGTGCTGGATGAAATCAGTTTTTCCGCCACCGACCGGGCCGGCGAGAGCCTGGCCATTGACGGCGTCTATGTCGAAAAACATATCGGCGACCTGGCCCGTAACCGCGACCTGTCGAAGTTTATTTTGTAGGGGTACTGACTGGCGAGGATGAAGTAACCTGGCTAGACTTATGCATATTAGTTTAATAACGCGGACTGACGTGAAACATGTCCAAAACTCGCACCGATATTTTGGCTTATCTCTCAATTGGCATTATAGTTGGTGTATTTTTTACGATACTTTCAGTACCGGTATTGGTTTTATAGTTGCCGCGGGCACCCTCAATAGTCCAGCTGCTATAGTCTTTATGCAAGAGTTGTTAAAACTGATGGGCCTGTTGGCGTGGCCGATCACGATGATAATAATATACCTATTATCCCAAAAGCAGGTTCACGATATCCTGGAAGCGCTTGCTGCAAGGGTGAAAGACCCAAATAGTAACATTAAAGCTGGCCTGAGTGGATTTGAGCTTACCCGTCCTGAGTACCCCATGAATAAAAGCCCCAGTGACGCCAGACAAAAATTGATAAATAAACACGAGTCTGACATTGAATTTCCAGGGCGGTTAGCTGGTTGGCTCGCAGAAGTAAATCCCGGGTTAACACCAACAGCACTACTTGATGGGGCGGGACATGAAGAATTATGTAAAAGGGCCGTGGAATACTTTAGTTTATAGGCATCTCCAATAAAAGGAGTGACACCGTGGGCTATCCTCCCCAGAAATTAACCAACATACCAGTTGAGCGTGTTGCCAAAATCATGGATTCGTTCCGGCGCGATGGCGCAATAAAGATTATTCAGCAACCAATGCCAGACGGCACCTGGGTGGTGACTGCAGAGTTTGCCGCAGACCCCGCAGAACACAATGCGTGGCTGAAAGCCGCAGCCACCGCCACACAAAGAATGACTGAATAATAGTCGACCGCCGTAATCTACCCCCGCTCCCGTCTTAAATAAACATAGAGCGCGCCGCAGCCGCCATGGCGGGGCTGGGAGGGCGAGAACGCCACCACATAGGGCGTCAGATCCCGCCCGCTGAGCCATTCGGGCACCAGATCGAACAGCACGCCCCCGCGTTCGGGAATCACATAGCGCCCGCCAACAGACGCTTCCTCCGGCGGACGATTTTTCAGGGACCGTCCCTTGCCGGTGATCACCAGCACACAGCGCTTGCCATAGGAATGGTTGCGGCGGATAAAATCCAGCAGGATGCGCTGCCCCTCTTCCTGGCGGTGGCCATGCAGATCCAGCCGGGCCTCGATTTCCATCCGGCCCTTGATCAGCCGTTCGGCGTTGCGGCCATCCATGGCGCTGATGGCGGCGCGGTCCTTCGCATAAATCGCGGGGGCGGGCCTGTCCTCGATCGGCGGATGCGATTGCGGGCGGATGTGCAACACGGGTTTGCGCGGCTGGGTCAGCCCGCCCGGAACGCCCGGACGTTTTTTCAGGGGTGTCGCGCCCGCCATCATTTTGGCGAACAGCTCGGATTCCCCGTCTTTCAACGTGCGCGGCCTGCGCCTCTCAGGCATCGCCGTCCACCACAATCACATGCAGACGCTTGGGCCCGTGCGCGCCCATATACATGGTCTGGGCAATATCGGCGGTGCGCGACGGGCCGGTGATCAGATTGACGGTGCGCGGCATCTGCCCGTTTGAACCGCGCCGCAGGCGCGCCCAGCCATCCTCCAGCGCACCGACAATATCCGTGGCGCGCAGCACAATGAAATGGGTGGGCGGCAGAAAATTAAGACCGCTGGCGGCATTGGGTCCAGAGGTCAGCATCAGCGTCGCGGTTTCCGCAATACCGCATAGCGCCACCGCGACGCCTGCGCCATCTGTCTCAATGACAGCGCCCGTACAGGGGTTAAACCGCGCGATCCGGTCCCACGGCATGGCCGCCAGCCAGGCGTCGCCGGACAGGCGGACCGGGCCGTCAAGACCATGCGCCGCGAGATAGTTTCCGATGGCCCCAGGCACCCGTTCAGGCGCGCCGACGCTGTCCACCGTCGCCTGTGTTTTCACCACAAAATTCATGAACTGGGTGCGGGCAGCCGCCCCCTGAAGCTGACCCCGCGCCGGCACCAGATTAAGCGCCTGCGCCGCCAACCTCGCGGCCACGGATGCGGCATCCGGCACAACGCCACGCGCGGCATGGGCGGCACGGATTCGTTTGAACAGGGCGGCGCGCTTCTCGCTCATGGTTCCGTCTTTGCGCGCCGCGCCCATTGCGCCATGAAACTTTCCCCCTGCGGCGCCGGAAAATCCCGTGTCCGGGTCCAGCCGCCCGCCAGCGGCAACCATGCAAACCGCCCGGCCCCGCGCGCCAGCAGATGCAGGGCGCGCATACCAAAGCCGCTGAGCGCATGATAAAGCGCCGGACGCCGCGCCAGCCAGGCCCATGCAGCCAGCCAGAGGCGTTCGCGCGGCGGCGTGAGGCGCTGTTCATGCGCGTCGCTGCGCAGCTCGCGCATGAGGCCCGGCAGGGGAATCCGCATCGGGCAGACGGCCTCGCATCTGCCGCAAAAGCTAGAGGCAAAGGGCAGCGCCTGGGATTTTTTCAGACTGGTAAGGTTGGGTGTCAGAACCGAACCCATCGGCCCCATATAAGTTGCACCATAGGCATGCCCGCCCGCCGACAGATAGACCGGGCAGTTATTCATGCACGCGCCGCAGCGGATGCAGCGCAGGATGTCGCGCTGTTTGCCGCCCAGAATTTCACTGCGCCCGTTGTCCAGCAACACGACATGAAACTGTTCCGGGCCATCGGCGTCGCCGCGGCGTTTCGGCCCGGTGGAAAAAGTGGTGTACACGGACATTTCCTGACCGGTTGCCGAACGCGCCAGCACCCGCAGCAGGGTGGCCGCGTCTTCCAGCGTCGGCACGATCTTTTCAATGCTGGCCAGCACAATATGCATGCGCGGAAATATCTGCGTCATGTCGCCATTGCCTTCATTGGTGACGATGACGGTGCTGCCGGTTTCAGCGATCAGGAAATTCGCCCCGGTGACGCCCACATCGGCCTGAAGATATTGCTGGCGCAGGATGGATCGCGCCTCGCCAACCAGCGCCTCGCCCTCGGTCAGCCGGTCTGGAAACCCGAGGGCCGGATGATGCGTGTGAAACAAGTCCGAGACCTGGTCCTTGGTCTTGTGCAAGGCGGGGCCGATAATATGGCTGGGCGGTTCATCCGCCAGCTGAATAATATATTCGCCCAGATCGGTTTCCACCGGACGGATATTGTTCGCTTCCAGAAACGGGTTCAGGCCAATTTCCTCGGTTACCATGCTTTTGCCCTTGGTCACCATTCTGGCGTTCACCGAACGGCACAAAGCCAGGATGGTCTGGCGCGCTTCCTCGGCGTCTTCGCACCAGTGCACCATGCCGCCGCTGGCGAACACCTGCGCCTCGAACCGTTCCAGATAGGTATCAAGATGATCGAGCACATGATCCTTGATGGCCGCCGCTCGATCGCATAGCGCGTCAAATTCCGGTAGGCCCATAATCGCCTTGCGGCGCTTGACGCCAAACCCCGCCTCGGCCGCACCCAATGCTGCCTGCAGGTTCGCGTCCAGCAGCGCCTCGGCGGCGTTGGCGTTAAAGGCCGAAGGGCGGCGCTGCATCTATTTCTCCTCCGCTGCGATGCCGGGTGTTTTATTATCGCCCGCCAGCACTTCCGCCACGTGCCTGAATTGCAGCGGCATGCCGCGCCGCGCCGCGCGCCCGGCCAGATGCATCAGGCATCCCAGATCGCCGCCGGTGGCGGTGTGCGCGCCGGTGGCGGCGAGCCGGTCCAGCTTCTTGTCGGCAATGGCCGTGGAGACGCCCGCATATTTTACACAAAAGGTTCCGCCAAAACCGCAGCACACATCGCCATCGCCATTTTCGATGATCCGCCCCGGCAGCAGGGCGCGCGGCTGCGCCTGCACCCCAAGCTCTCGCAGGCCCGAGCAGCTATCCAGATGGGTGATTTTTTCATCGCCTGCCGCAGCGGGTTTGAACTGCATCACGTCATGCAGAAACTGCGTCAGCTCCCAGATCCTAGCAGCAAGCACCCGCGCCTGCGCCGATAATTCTGGGTCACCAGCCAGTAAATCAGGATAATGACATTTGATCATCGCGGCGCAGGAACCGCTGGGCGCGACCACAAAATCATATTCCCTCAGGCTGCGGATGGTTTGTGCCGCCAGCAGTGCGGCGCTGGATTTGTCGCCTGAATTATAGGCCGGCTGCCCGCAACAGGTCTGCCCCTGCGGCACGCTGACGCGGCAACCCGCATCCTGCAGCAGTTTCACCGCCGCAAAACCGGCGGACGGGCGGAACAGATCCACCAGACAGGTGACGAACAGCGCGACATGCGGATTGGACGGTGGCATCTTAATTACTTTCCTGAACGGCCCTGGCCGCAATTTCGCGCGGCAGAAGAATATACATACGCCCCTCGCTGTTCATGCGCCCGGCAATATCTTCGGCCCGTTCGCCAAAGCCCCAGAACACATCGCCGCGCACCGGCCCGCGAATGGCGCCGCCCGTGTCCTGCGCCACCATCAGGCGCCGCAGGGGCAGCAGTTCGCCATTGTCGCCGCTGGGGGCGGCGCTGTCCAGCCACACCGGCGCCCCCAGGGCGTGAAAATCCGTATCGATGGCCAGGCTGCGCCCCGGCGTCAAGGGCACATTCTGCGCCCCCGGCGGGCCCAGTTCAGGATCACCCCCTTCCAGCGCGCGGAAAAATACATAGGACGGGTTCGTGGCCATGATTTTATCCCGCTCGTCCGGATGCGCCGAGAGCCAGGCGCGGATGGACTGCATCGATACGTTGTCGCGCGGCAGCGCGCCGGATTGCACGAGGGTTTTTCCAATCGCAACATAGGGGTGCCCGTTCTGCCCGGCATAGCCCAGCCGGATCACCCGGCCATCAATGAGCCGCACCCGCCCCGAACCCTGAATATGCAGGAAAAATGCGTCGACCGGATCATCGACATAGAGCAGTTCGAGTTTCTCAGCCTTCAGTGCGCCCGCCACAATTCGGGATCGCGCCTGCAAGGGTTGCAGGCTGGCGCCTTTGACACGCCCTGAAATGCGCTGACCCCGCCATTTGGGATTAAAGTCGCCCAGATTGACCGTGATCAGACCGGCAGGGGCCGCCAGCAGCGGCTCCTGAAAAGCGCCCTGACGGGTCAGGCTTCCATGCAATTCCGGTTCGTAGTATCCGGTAAATTTTCCCGCCTCCCGGGTATGATTTCCCGCCGCAAGAGGGACAAAATTCTGTTCAAAGAAAGCCCGCAATTGCCCCGCCGACGCCTCCTTCGGCAAGGCATTAAGCCGGTCGCAGATGTTTACCCAATCCCTGGCCGCGCCATACCGGCCCCCTGGCCCCACGCCAGCCTCCGGTTTTTGCAATCGGAAAATGTTGCAGGAACGCGAAAAGGCGTCCCCCACCCCATTCAGCGGGTCGGCGTTCCACCCGGCAAGCTGCGCAAAACTGACCTGGGCCAGGGTCAGCCGGTCCGGAGCAAGGCGAAACCATCCGGCAATAAGGCCCTGGGCCGCCCGCCCGGCAAGGACGCCCGCCAGAAACCCTGCAAGGAGCGCGCCCGCCAGCGCCAGTACAAGACTAGTCTTTTGGCGCGGCGCTAGGGGCATCAGTCTGCGCGTCAGCCGAGGTCGCAATCAGGATCCAGTTCGGATCCTCGTTTCCGGTATCGCGGGCGAAGGTCCAGTATTCGGATACCTGCTGCGGCAGGCTGGGATGACCCTGCACCAGGTCGCCTGCGGCGTTTTTGACGCTGGACACCAGATCGGCGGTAAATTTCACGGTTACTTCCGCCATTTTACCGCGCAGCGCCGCATGCGAAATGCGCGCCTCTCGAATGGCCGCCAGACGGGTGTCCATGGTTTGCCCCGCTGCCTCGCGCGTCTGAATGGCGGCGTCAAAGTTCGCGAAAACCTCTTCCCCCACCATGCTTTTCAGCATTTCACGATCGCCTTTGGCAAATCCGATAATGATTATTTCGTAGGCCTGGCGCGCCCCATCGACAAAATCGTCGGCGTCAAAATTAGAATCCGCCAGTGCAATTTCAGTCAGTGATTGACGCAACAGGATTTCCGCAGGGGACAGTGCCGCTTCACCACCTGGTCCGGCCCGGCGCGGCAATGCGATAACAGTGCCTTCCTTCTGTTCGGCGCCTGGCCGCTTTGGACCGGAACGAAGATCCTCAGGCGGTTTTTCATGCCCCGTACGCGTGCCCAGCACGTTACGCAGACGCAACAGGATGAATACAGCGATCATCGCCAGAAATATCAGATCGAAAAATTGAAATCCCTGGCCCATTATCCTGCCTGTTGCGCAGCCCATACCCACTGCGGGTGACATAATCGGGTAATCTAGCCCATACATCGCCATTGCGCTACAGACATAAAGCCGTTCTTGGCTCTGCGGCCTATCCATGTTAGCCAGTCACACCCAGGGACCCGCGTGAAAGCATGCCAAGATGACCGATACCGACGCCAATGAGTCCAATCCGGACGCTTCCGCCGACACCGCGCCGCGCCTGTCGATTGCCGCGCAATATATCAAGGACCAATCCTTCGAGAACCCCGGCGCGCCCGCGAGTCTGCAGAGGGGCGCCAAGGCCCCCGCCATCAATGTCGGCATCGATGTGCAGGTGCGCCGCGGGCCGGAACCATCCTATGAGGTTGAACTGAAAATTTCCGTAGAGGCGGTGCAGGAAGAGACGACGGTGTTCCTGGCGGAACTGCTATATGGCGGCGTGTTTCAGTTGTTCAATATTCCGGCGGAAACGCTGCAGCCGCTGCTGCTGGTGGAATGTCCCCGTCTGCTATTTCCGTTCGCGCGGCGCATTATCGCCGATATGACACGCGATGGCGGCTACACCCCCCTGATGCTTGATAATATTGATTTTTCGCAGCTATACCGGCAGCGCATGGCGCAATTGCAGGCCCAGGCCGAGGCGGAGAAAAAGCAGTGATCAACGTTTCCAGATCGTGTGCCCGCCCAGAGCCGCAATAAAGGCCTCGTGCGCGACGTTTTCCGTTTCCATCAGAAGCGAGGGCAGAGGCGCGGGCCGGGCCGGGCGGGCGCCGATGGGCCCAGGCATTCCCCCCCGCGCGGCTATTTGACGCCCGGCTGCCGCATCATCCAGGGCCAGACCGGCCTGCGCGCCGCCGGCCAATTCCAGATAGACTGCCGCCAGTAGATGCGAATCCTTCAGGGCGCCATGCAATTCCCTGTCAGAAATATCGATATTGTAACGGCGGCACAGTCCGTCCAGTGAATTCTGCGCGCCCGGAAATTTCCGCCGCGCGATCAGCAGTGTGTCAATGGCGCGGCCGGGCGGTAATTTTCCAAAGCCGATGCGATCAAATTCGCTGTTCAGGAAACCCAGATCAAACGCCGCATTGTGAATGACCAGCTGTGAATCCCCTATGAAGTTACTGAACGCCACCGCGATTTCGCCAAATAGAGGCTTGTCACTCAGAAATTCCTCACTGATGCCATGCACATTGAACGCCTCGGCGGCGACCTCGCGTTTGGGATTCAGATAGGTATGGAAAATCTCTCCGGTGGGAACATAATTAACCAGCTCAATACAGCCAATTTCGATGATCCGGTCCGTCCGCGGATCAAGCCCGGTAGTTTCCGTATCCAATACAATCTCGCGCAAATCCTACCCCTTTTCGCTATGCTGCCTGCGCTGGTCCCAGGCTTTGGCAGGCGCCTTTTTCAGCAGCGGGATCAGCGCCTCCACCAGCGCCATGGCATGTTCAATCCCTTGGCTTGAATCAATGATATAATCAGCCTGCGCGCGTTTTTCTGCATCCGGCACCTGTTTGGCGAGGATCGACTGAAATTTGTCCTCACTCATGCCCGGCCGGGCCAGAACCCGTTCCCGCTGCAGCTCGTAGGGCGCACTGACCAGCACCACGCAATCCACCCGCTTCTGTCCGCCGGTTTCATAGAGCAGCGGCACATCAATCACAATCATTTCTGCGTTTTCCGCCGCCGCCTGCTCCAAAAATTTCTGCTGTTCCTGCCCCACCAGCGGATGCACGATGCTTTCCAGCTTTTTTAACGCCGCGTCGTCGTTTAGCACCTGCTTCGCCAGCACTTCCCGGTTGACGCCATCGCTGCCAGTTACGCCGGGAAAAGCCGCTTCGATGGGCGCAACGGCGGCGCCGCCCGGCGCATAAATCGCGTGTACCGCTGCATCCGCGTCATACACGGCAATGCCCAGCCTGCGGAACATTTTCGCGGTTTCGGATTTACCCATGCCGATGGAACCGGTCAGTCCCACAATCACCATGGTTAGATTCCTTTCGTACTTTCAATATCGGATAGCAATAGTTGGAGCAGGCTTTCATCGGCCTCGGGCATCACGCCGAACCATGCCGCGAATCCGGGGCGCGCCTGATGTATTAGCATACCCAGGCCATCAATAGTGGGATTACCATTATGAGAGGCCGCCTTTAGCAGCGGCGTCTGCAGCGGCGTATAGACGAGATCATAGACCAGGGCCGTTGGCGGCAAGGCGCGCAACGAGATTTCCAATGGCGGCTGACCGGTCATGCCCAGGCTGGAGCAGTTCACCAACAGACTGCAATCCGCAAGCCCTGAGTCCAGCCGTTGCCAATCAGCCGTTTCAACCGGGCCTCCCAGATCCGCCGCAAGCTGGTCCGCGCGCGACCGGGTGCGGTTAAACAGCCGAAGCTGTTTCGCCCCTGCATCGATCAATGCCGCAACCACGGCCCGCGCTGCGCCGCCGGCGCCGATAATAACGGCAGGGCCGGTGTCTGCCCGCCAATGGGGCGCACGCTGACGCAGATTTTCAATGAAACCATAGCCATCGGTATTCGAACCGTGATAGCGGCCCTGTGTGATCACAATCGTATTCACCGCGCCGAGCCTCTTGGCGGCGGGCTCAAGTTCATCGCAACAGGCCATCGCAGTCTGTTTGTGCGGGATGGTTACATTGGCGCCCGCAAATCCCTGGTCCGAAAGGCTCCGGAATTGCGCGGCAAAATTTTCGGGAGAAATGGGAATCCGTTCATAACTTCCCGCAAGCGCATATTTGCGCAGCCAGTAGGTATGCAAAATGGGAGAACGGGAATGGCTGACCGGCCAGCCAATAATACCGGCGCGGGGAATAGACGAAGGCATCAGGGGTTAGCCTTGC
>SHWM01000089.1 GCA_009693835.1 Alphaproteobacteria bacterium | reverse complement strand
GTGCCGGGCTGGGCACACGGTTTCTGGGCCATGTCGAGCGCTGCCGCATCAATCTGCATCTGATTGACGGCACACAGGAGAAAATTGTCAAAGCCTATCGCACCATCCGGCATGAATTGCGGGAATACAGTCCCGGTCTGGCGGCCAAGCCGGAATTGCTGGTGCTCAATAAATGCGACGCGCTGACGGCGGAGCAGATACGCAGGAAGAAGGCGGCATTGGAAAAGGCCAGTGGCGGCCCTGTCATGGCCATATCCGGCGTGACAGGTCAGGGCGTGCCCGAGGTGCTTCGCGCGCTGCTCGCGGAAATCAAACGCGCCCGTGCGCGTCCTGAGGAACAAAACGCCCTTGAGCCAGCCGTGTCATGGAATCCGTAGGCACAAAATCCCTCTCAGATGCCGGCAGTACAGCCCGGCGGCTGCGCAAATCCAGGCGCATTGTCGTCAAGATCGGCTCCGCACTGCTGACGGATATGGCAAGCGGCGTCCTGCGCGCCGAATGGCTGGGCGCGCTGATCGATGACGTGGCGGAGCTGCGCAAGGGCGGCGCAGATGTGGTGCTGGTCTCCTCCGGGGCGATCGCGCTTGGACGTGGCATACTTGGATTGCGCGGAAAGGTGTTGCGGCTGGAAGAAAGCCAGGCCGCCGCTGCCGCCGGTCAGGTGCATCTGGCGCACGCCTATCAGGCCGCGCTGGCGGCCCGGGGCATTGCCTGCGCGCAGATATTATTGACACTGGAAGACACCGAGCAAAGGCGGCGTTATCTGAATGCACGCAATACGTTCAACACGCTGCTGAAGCTGGGCGCGGTGCCGGTGGTGAACGAAAACGACACCGTGGCGACCAGCGAAATCCGTTATGGCGACAATGACCGGCTGGCCGCGCGGGTGGCGCAGATGATCAGCGCCGACTGCATGGTGCTGCTGTCCGACATAGATGGTCTGTACACGGCTGATCCGGGGATCGACGCATCGGCGCAGCATCTGGCAGAAGTCCCGGTGATTAATGCGGATATCGAGGCCATGGCGGGCGGTTCCGGTTCCGCCGTCGGCACGGGTGGCATGATCACCAAGCTGGCAGCGGCCAGAATTGCCACCGGGGCAGGTTGCGCCATGGCCATCGCCAATGGCCGCATTCTGCATCCGCTCAATGCCCTGCTGGATGGCGCCCGCTGCACCTGGTTTCTGGCGCATGGCTCGCCTGCCGCCGCCCGCAAGCAGTGGATTGCGGGCGTGCTGGAGCCTGCTGGAAGGCTGCTTCTGGACAGTGGCGCTGTGACGGCGCTGCTGTCGGGCAAAAGCCTGCTACCCGCCGGGGTGCGGGAGGTGACGGGCGAATTCAGCCGTGGCGACGCTGTGATCATCCTTGCCCCGGATGCAAACGAAATTGGCCGTGGCCTGTGCGCCTATGGGGCGGAGGAGGCCCGCCAGATCGCCGGTCATAAAAGCGGTGAAATCGAGCGCCTGCTGGGCTATCGTGGACGCACGGAAATGATCCACCGGGACGATCTGGTTCTAACGGGCAGGGACAGGCAGGTATGGCCAGTGCAAATGTGAATGCAGCGCAGGCGGCAGGGGCCGGGGACAACCCCGCGCGCGAGCTGACGCCAGACGAAATCGCCACGATCATGAATGAGATAGGACGCCGTGCGCGGGAGGCCGCAACGCATCTGGCCAACAGCGACGGCAAGGCGATGGAGGCGGCCCTCTACTGTGCCGCCGCCTCGATGCGCGCCAACGCTGATCTTATTCTGAAGGCCAATGAACAGGACATGGCGGGCGCGCGCGCCGCAGGGCTTCCCGCCTCCATGCTCGACCGGTTGAAACTGGATGATGCGCGGATCGCCGCCATGGTCCGCAGCCTGGATGAAATTGCCGGCATGCCCAATCCGGTGGGTCAGGTTCTGGCCGGGTGGGACCGCCCGAACGGATTGCATATCGAACGGGTCAGCGTGCCGCTGGGCGTCATCGGCATCATTTATGAAAGCCGCCCTAATGTGACAGCGGACGCCGCCGGGCTTTGCCTGCGCGCCGGAAATGCGGTGATATTGCGGGGCGGTTCGGAAAGCTATTATTCCAGCCGGGCCATTCATGAATGCATTCTCGAAGGCCTGAACGCGGCGAAACTTCCCGAAGGGGCGGTGCAGCGGGTGCCCACCATAGACCGTGCTGCAGTGGGCTATATGCTGGGAAACATGACGCAATATATCGACGTCATCGTGCCGCGCGGCGGGCGCAGTCTAACCGAACGGGTCACGCGCGACGCGCGGGTGCCGGTCATGGGGCATCTTGACGGGCTGGTGCATGTCTATGTGGATGGCAAGGCCGATCTCGAAATGGCGCGCAAAATTGTGATGAACGCCAAGATGCGGCGCACCGGAATTTGCGGCGCGGCGGAAACACTGCTGGTTGACCGGCGCTGTGCGGCCACCCATCTGCCGGTCCTGGCCGCCGATCTGATAGGCGCGGGCTGCGAGGTGCGCGGCGGCCCGGACGTGCGGGCCTTCGATGAGCGGGTGACGGCGGTGAATGAAGCGGACTGGACGACGGAATATCTCGACGCCATCATTTCGGTGCGCATTGTAGACGGTGTGGATGATGCGATCGAACATATCCAGCGCTATGGGTCACAACATACCGAATCCATTGTCACCAACGATACCGCCACCGCCGAACGTTTCCTGTCCAAAATCGACAGCGCCATAGTCATGCATAACGCCTCGACCCAGTTTGCTGATGGCGGTGAATTTGGCATGGGCGCGGAAATCGGCATTTCGACGAGCAAGCTGCACGCGCGCGGGCCGGTGGGGGCTGCGCAATTGACCAGTTACAAATATGTCGTGCGCGGCGCGGGCCAGACGCGGCCCTGATTTTGACGCCCCCGGAAATTCTTTATCCCGGAATGCGGGTTGGTCTGCTGGGCGGGTCCTTCAATCCGGCCCATGCGGGGCACCGCCATATCAGCGTGATCGCTCTGAAACGCCTGCAGCTTGACCGGGTCTGGTGGCTGGTCAGTCCGCAAAACCCGCTCAAACCGGCGCAGGGCATGGCCAGCCTGGCAGATCGTATCCGGTCCGCCCATAGTGCGGCGCGGCATCCGCGTATTGTCGTCAGCGCAATCGAATCGCGCCTACGCACCACTTTTACGATAGACACGCTGACGGCCCTGCGCCGCCGTTGGCCGGGGGTGCGTTTCGTCTGGTTGATGGGGGCCGATAATCTGTTGCAAATGCCTCGCTGGCGCGACTGGAACCACATCATGCGCCGGATGCCGGTCGCAATACTCGACCGGCCGGGTAATGGAATCAAGGTGTTGCAGGGAAAGGTGGCGCTGCGTTACCGGAAGGACCGGCTGCCTGTGCATTTAGCGCGTCTTTTGCCGGATCAGCAGGCCCCCGCCTGGGCATTCTTTCCATGCCGTTTGCACCCGGCCAGCTCAACGGCTATCCGGGCGGGGCATAAATAATTTTGCAAAACATCCCTGCGCTCACTATTCTATAGTATCAGAAACCCCAACCAGATTCAGAGGACCCCCTGAACCAGATTCAAGCCGTCGCGGACCGCCCCGCCCCATTAGACGCTGAAGCGCTTAAGCGGCTTATCGTGAGATCAATGGAGGACGATAAAGCCGTCGATATCGTCACCATAGAACTGGAGGGAAAATCCAGTATTGCCGATTATCTGGTTATCGCCAGCGGCACCTCGTCGCGCCATGTCGCCACTATCGCCGAGCATATTCTGGAAAAATTAAAACGTGACCACGGCGAAACCTGCCGCGTGGAGGGCCTGCGCCAGGGGGATTGGGTGGTTGTTGATGCAGTGGATGTCATTGTGCATATCTTCCGCCCTGAAGTACGGGAATTCTATAATCTCGAAAAACTATGGTCTGTGGCCATTCCGGAGCACATGGAACCCACGCACGCGTTTGGTCTGCGCGCGCACTAGCCGACGTGCGCATTCTCATCGCTGCTGTTGGCCGCGCCGCAAAGGAATCCGCTGAAACGCCGCTCGCCTGTGGCTATTTGAAGAAGGCAGAATTGCTGGGCGCCCGGCTGGGGGTTGGCCCGGTGGTGCTTCGGGAGGTTGAAGACCGCCGTTCGCAGTCCGGTCCGGCAGGCGAGGCGCAGCGAAAACAGCGTGAAGGCGAACTGCTGCTGGCGCAAACGCCGGAAGGGGCGCATCTCGTGGCGCTGGACGGACAGGGCAGTGAACTTTCCAGCGGGAAGTTCGCAGAATGGCTGGCCCAGACCAGGGATCAGGGGTGCCGCGACCTGGCCTTTGTCATCGGTGGCGCCGATGGGTTGAGTGATCATCTTGTTGCGCGGGCGCAAAAACGGTTGTCTCTGGGCGCGATGACCTGGCCGCATATGCTGGTGCGGGTCATGCTGGCGGAGCAGATTTACCGGGCGGTAACCATTCTCGCTAATCATCCCTATCACCGGTCATAGAACTACCTGCCGCTGGCCGTCAAAGCACCGATGGACTTGTGATGGGCCAGATAGTATTTTGCCAATTATTCCGCGTGAATCAGGCGTGGTCGAACGGATTTTGATACTTGCGTTACTTTATCTGCAAAGCTACCCCTCTCGCGGTCTTGTGCGGGATATTATGGATACAGCCGGTTCTGGCCCAGATTGGGCCGCATAATGGTGATTCCGATCTGAGCGCCCGGCTTGTAGAGACCGCCATGCTGATCCAGGCCCGGGAACAAGAGGTATTAGACAGCGAGACCAGGCTGGACGAGCTGAAACTGCGCCACCGCAGCCAACTGGCCCGCTTTGATGGCCAGCGCGGCGAATTGTCACAAATGCTGGCGGCGATGCAAAGGCTGGGAAGGCAACCTCCCGCACTTCTGTTGATTCGATCCGATTCCGCCATTGATCATGTGCGCGGCGCTACGCTGGTGGGCGCGGTCATCAAGGGGATTGAAAAGGATGCCAACATCCTCCGCAAGGAATTGGCGGAAATTGATGATCTCGAAACCATTATGACAGACGAGCGCCAGCAGCACCTTTCCAGACTGGATGAGCTTCGGGAGGAGCAGAAGTCGTTGACTGGGTTGTTGACGGAACAAAAAGGGCAGCAAACTGCATTGATAGAGACTGCTAAAGCCGAGGAGGGTGCCTTGGCGGCCCTGGCAAAGGGCGCCAGGGACACGGGAGATCTGCTGGCCCGGCTGGAAAAAAATCAGGCGGCCGGAACGAAATCAGGTGGGCTGCCGCGGCAAAGGCCATTGATTCAGGCCCCAGCCATGAAGGCCGACGAACAGAGTGCCGAGGATGCTGCCCTGCTTGTCCCGGAACAATCGGCTGTGCCAGAAATCACGCGGCCGGCGCGGTTCAGCGCCGCCCAGGGGCTTTTGGTGATGCCGGCCCGGGGCAAAATCGTTGCCAATTTCGGCGCCAGAGACAGTTCCGGGGGCAAGCGGCGCGGCATCAGTATCCGCACCCGCGAAAGCGCCGAAGTGGTGGCCCCGTTTAACGGGAAAATAGTATTTGCCGGACCATTTCGCGCCTATGGTCAATTAGTCATTCTGGAAGCGGGCGAGGGATACCATATATTACTCTCAGGCCTGTCCATCGTGCATGGCGTCGCTGGACAGACGATGGCACAGCGTCAGCCTGTAGGACGCATGGGAACCGGACCAAAGAGTGAGGCGACAGGGCCATCTGAAAGCGGCGCCGGTTCGGATTTACGTGATCTGTATGTCGAATTCCGCAAGGATGGGAAACCGTTCGATCCCATGCCCTGGTTGGAAACTAATGAAAAGAAGGTAAGCGGCTAATGTCTATGCGATTCAATAAGCTTTCGCCCCTGTTGGTAGCCGGCGCATTGCTGGGTTTCATGCTGGTGCCGGGTAACACAGCGCGGGCGGCCAGCGCCGAAACCTATGAACAGCTCAACCTTTTTGGGGATATTTTTGAGCGGGTGCGTAATGACCATGTGGTTGAAGCCAAGGACGGTGACCTGATCGAGGCGGCCATCAATGGCATGCTGTCCTCGCTCGACCCGCATTCGAGCTATATGAACGCTGATGCGTATCGTGAAATGCAGGTGCAGACGCATGGAGAGTTTGGCGGGCTGGGCATTGAGGTCACCATGGAAAACGGCGTTGTCAAGGTGGTGACGCCCATTGACGACACGCCGGCAGCCAAGGCGGGCATTCAGACGGGGGATTATATTACGCATCTGGATGGCAAACAGGTCATGGGCATGCTTTTGCGCGACGCTGTCGAACTGATGCGCGGTCCCGTTAACACCACTATCAAATTGAGTGTTGTTCGCGAGGGCAAGACAGAGCCATTCGATGTCGTGCTGAAACGCGCGGTGATTACCGTGCAATCAGTGCGGACGCAGCGGGAAAAAGAGGTGGCCTATATACGCGTCACCGCCTTCAACGAGCATACCAATGACAGCCTGGTGGAAAATCTGACCAAACTGAAAAAAGAGATCGGCGCAAATTTTCAGGGGGTGATACTGGATTTGCGTAATAATCCGGGAGGTCTGCTGGATCAGGCGATTGCGGTCAGCGATACATTTCTGGAGCGTGGCGAAATCGTTTCCACACGCGGGCGCACAGCCGACGACATTCAGCGTTTTAGCGCGACCAAGGGCGATCTTACCGACGGCAAGCCGGTAATCGTCATAATCAATGGCGGGTCGGCCAGCGCGTCCGAGATTGTCGCGGGGGCCTTACAGGACCATCGCCGCGGCATCATTCTTGGCACCACCAGCTTCGGTAAGGGCTCCGTTCAAACCATCATACCGCTGGGTGGAAAGGGTGCATTGCGGATGACCACGGCGCGCTATTACACGCCGTCGGGACGCTCGATCCAGGCAACGGGCATCGAGCCGGATATCAAGGTTGAACAGGCGAAGCTTGAAGTGGTGGAGCCACAGCGCTTTCGAAGCGAAGCAGAGCTGCCAAGTCATCTCGAAGGTACTGTAAAAAAGCCGGTGGACGACAAGCCGGTCAGCAAGGACGTCCCCCCTGTGCCGGATAAGACACCTGGTAAAGCCGCACCGGATGCGGCTGTTTCGCCGGCGAAGGCCTCTCCTGATGCGCCGAACGCGGATTATCAGCTGAGTTATGCGCTGGATCTGTTACGCGGCATGTCATTGATGGCTCAGCGTGCTGTAAACTGACCGGTTCCCGCCATTGAGAAAGAAAATTGGCCCGTAAACCTGCCCAACGCGGGCGCAAGCGCCCGGCTGCAAAAGCGCCGCCCATTGAGGACGATTATGCGCGTTCGGGCCCCAGCCCGTTGCTGATCGCTACGTTCCTTGTTCTTGCTGTATTGGGCGGGGTGATCGGCTGGATTGTGCTGGGTGACGACGCAGGGACACAACCCCGGGTGACCCTACAGCTGAACCACGGCGCGGGCGGTGATGTAGAGGAACTGATGACGGCGCCCGGGACCGCAACGCCTGTTCAGGAGGCCGCACCGTCTCCCCCGGCGACCAAGACCAAGGCCGTGACGCACCGTGTGTTGCCGGCCACTGTCTCTGTGGATGGAAAAATAAACCTGGCTCCGGTTCCCGACCCAATGCTCGTTGAGCAGACCGTGGTTGGCCCGTTGCCGCGTGTGGCGGAGGATGGCGCGCGGGCGTGGCACGTCTATTCACATCCTGCGCCGGCCGCAGACCGGCGTCCGATGATCGCCATCATCATTGGCGGCATGGGCCTTAGCGAAGCCCAGACCGGGCTGGCGGTGCAGCGCCTGCCATCGGCGGTGTCACTGGCGTTCACGCCCTATGGCGAAAAATTGCAGGAATGGGTGGCGCAGGCCCGCGCCTCGGGGCATGAAGTTCTGCTGGAACTGCCAATGGAGCCATATGACTATCCGGAAAATGATCCGGGGCCGCATGCCCTGCTGACCAGTCTTTCGTCTGAGGAAAACACCAACCGGCTGGAATGGCTGATGTCAAGATTTTCGGGCTATGCCGGCGTGATCAATTTATTTGGCGCTAAATTTTCAACATCTGAAGCAGCACTTGGCCCTGTCATGGCGGAGTTAAAAGGGCGTGGCCTGATGATTGTTGACAATCAGTCTGCATCGCGCAGCCGCATTTCGGAAATAGCGGGTCAGATTGACCTGCCTTTTGTATCTGCCGCATTGCAGATAGATAGTGATCTTACGCCAGCGGGTGTCGATGCGCAGCTGAGCGCGCTTGAAAAAAAAGCGGTAGCGGAGGGATTTGCCGCGGGCGTTGGGTTGCCGTTACCATTAACTATTGAACGAATCACCACATGGGCGGAACAATTGAACACACGCGGAATAATTCTTGCGCCAGTCACGGCGCTTATCCAGGCAGACAAAGAATGACCGGGTCATCGCAATTTATCAGCGACACTTTACCGGATGGCTACCGGCCATGCGCAGGCATATTCCTTCTGAACGGCCGTGGACAGCTTTTCACTGGCCGGCGCAATGACCTAAACGATGAAACTTCCTTCCTCCGGCGGACGAGTAAGCCCTGGCAGCTACCGCAGGGCGGCATTGATACGGGCGAGACGCCGGCGACCGCGGCATTGCGCGAAATGCGGGAAGAAATCGGGACGGACAAGGCGCTCATACTGGCCGAAAGCAGGCTATGGCATTGCTATGATGTGCCGGCGGAGTTCGCCGCCATAAAATGGTCCGGAAAATATCGCGGACAGGCGCAAAAATGGTTTGCGATGCGCTTTTACGGAGAGGACAGCGATATTAACATCGTGACGGAACATCCCGAATTCGATGCCTGGCAATGGGTGGAATTGAATCAGATCTGCGATCTGGTGGTCGCTTTCAAACGTGAAGTTTATACCCGTATCGTAGACGAGTTCCGTCCTTACGCGATTGCCCTGCAACGGGCCCGGCGGGGATGATTCAAAAGGCCGCCGCGGAGAAACCTCCTATTTTGATGGTGCATGGGGCTTTTGCAGGCGGCTGGGCCTTTGAAAACTTTCAGGCTTATTTCGAGGACCTGGGTTATCGCTGTCTGGCGCCCGATTTGCGCCATCATAGGGGGGCGGATGACCGCCCGGTTTCACCTGAACTTTCACGCACAAGTCTGCTGCACTATGTCTCCGATCTCGAGGCGCTGATCGGCACGCTGGGATGCGAACCCGTTCTGATGGGCCATTCGATGGGGGGCCTGCTCTGTCAGATGCTGGCGGCGCATGGTCGTGGATCGGCTCTGATTTTGCTCGCGCCATCCCCGCCGGCGGGCATCTTTCCGGCCAGCGCCATGGAAATGCTCACTTCATTCGGCATCTTCGCCAGTGGCATGGGATGGGGGCAGAGCAGCCTGGCGCCGGACCACAAGGCGACGGCCATTCACGCGCTCGCCCACATTCCGGAATTGCCGAAAAAGGCGATCCTTGACCGGCTGTCACCGGAATCTGGTTATGCGTTATTTGAAATCATGTGCTGGATGATGGATCCTCAGCAGGCCAGCAGGGTAGACGCCTTACAAGTGAAACTGCCGGTCCTGGCGGCCGTGGGCCGCCTTGATACGATTAACCGGCCGGATACGGTGCGCCAGATTGCCCAGCGCTATGGCGAGCGCGCGGCATTTCAGAGTTTCGATGGTGTTGGCCATTGGCTGCTGGATGGGCCTGACTGGCAGGACATTGCCGAACATTGCGCGCGGTGGCTGGAGCGGCCATCACTAGCAGAGCAGGGCAATGCAGGAAGGCCATCAAAAAACGGCGGGTAAAAAGCGCCTTAAACGCAACCTGGGCCTGGTTCTGCTGACTTTGTACGGCGTTGGCATCGTTGTTGGTGCTCGCATTATCGTGACTAATCTGGCCCTGATGCGCCTGCATCAGACGGAGCCACGGTTGGATATTTCACGCCGCGCTCCGCGTTGGATACCACCGTTTGGCGCGCTTGGCGCGGCCGGGCTGCTGGCGGCGCAACTGATTTAGCGGGGGGTTCACAGGTTAGCGGCCAATGCGCGCAGACCTTCCAGTTGGGTCTGTGCGGCGGCGCGGGCGGTCTCGGATATAGCGTCCGCCACACCCTCTTCGGCGTCTTTGATACGGGCGTCAAGTTCGGCGCGGTCCAGCGAGGCCAGATCAATGGTTTCCTCGGCCAGAATGGTCAGCCCGGCCGGCGTGACCTCGGCGAAGCCGCCCCGCACATAAATGCGGCGGGTGGTTTTTTCATCATATACGGAAATGACGCCGGGGCGCAGGGTGGACACCAGGGGGGCGTGACCGGCCAATACGCCAAATTCGCCCTCTGTTCCCGGCACAACGACCATATCCACCTGCGCGGACAGCAGCAGGCGTTCCGGGGACACCAGCTCAAAGGTCAATCTTTCGGCCATGTCATCAATCCTTTGGCGGTACGACAGAAATTGGTTATCTGATAGGGTCTGACCC
>SHWM01000010.1 GCA_009693835.1 Alphaproteobacteria bacterium | reverse complement strand
CCTTCACCACACGCTCAGCAGGGGCCTTTGTCGGCGATTTTCTCAAGGAGTGTTGGGGCTTCATCTTCGTTCCTTCGTCACTACGACGAAGCCCCAACACTCCTTAAATCACAACCTCAAATCTGTGCCATTGGCGCTGACGGGGAACAGACATAACTGTTTTCCCAAACTCTTTTGCATTCCCAAACCTCACCCCGCCCTCGCAACGCGCCGCACGGTGACATTGCCCCTGTTACGCACTTTTGCCAAATCGTAATCGAGCTGCAGTCCAAGCCAGGTTTCGGCGCTGCTGCCGAACGCCTTGGCAAGCCGCACGGCCATTTCGGGTGAAATGCCGCTCTGGCCATTGATCAGTTTACTGAGCGTCACCCGTGTGACGCCAAGCGCCTCGGCGCCCGCGGTTACGCTCAGCCCAAGCTCTTCAAGGCAATCATGCTTTACGGTCAGGCCGGGGTGCGGCGGGTTTTTCATGGTCATGGTTCTTGTTCCGTCAATGATAATCGATTAAATCCACATCGGTCACGCCGCCGTTCTCGAAGCGGAATATGATCCGCCAATTGGCCTGCACCGTGACGCTCCAGTAACCCGATAATTCGCCTTTAAGCGGGTGCAGCCTGAAGCCTGGAACGTCCATGTCCTGTGGCTGGGAAGAACGTTTCAGTTGCGCCAGAATACGTGCGATCTTGTCGGCGTGCTGGGCATTCAATCCACGCCGGTTATCATCTTCATAGAGCCGTTGCAGACCCTTATCCAGAAACCGCCGGATCATCAAGAGCAACTATATATTGTATATATACAATTGTCAATTTGCCTTTGAAAACAATAACGTCAAATTTCGGACAAAATATAGCCTTAGCTATAACGCTTGCGGCGCAAGTTGGCCGTAAACTATATACTGTCACTGATAGCTTGAGCGAGGTGCTGCAATTAAAAACGATCAGGTGTTAAGCGCGTGACACTCACCCCCTTTTCCGCATTCGAATGGATGGTGGCGGGACGCTATCTGCGGTCGCGCCGCCGCGAGGGGTTTGTTTCGGTCATTACCGCCATCTCGTTTATCGGCATTGCGCTGGGCGTCGCGACCCTGATCATCGTCATGTCGGTGATGAACGGATTTCGCATCGACCTGATGTCGCGGATACTGGGCGTCAACGGCCATATGGTCGTGCAGGGGCTGGGCGGGCCGCTCGAAAATTTTGATGCGATTGCAGCGCGTATCCGGGAGGTGGACGGCGTGGTGCGGGCCGTTCCCATCATCGAGGGCCAGGTGATGGCCACAGGCCGCGAAGCCGCGGGCAGCGGCGTGCTGGTGCGCGGCATCCGCCAGCAAGATCTGTTGGCGCAGGGCATGATCGCCGGCCATATACTGAGCGGAACGCTGGACAGGTTTACGCGCGGCGAAGGCCTTGTCATCGGGGTGCGTCTGGCGCAGAAACTAGGCGTACGGGTAGAGGATATGGTGACACTGCTATCGCCGCGGGGTGCCGCGACCCCGTTCGGCACGGCGCCCCGGGTGCGGGCCTATCCGGTGGTGGCGGTATTCGAGGTGGGCATGTCGGAATATGACAGCACCTTTGTGTTCCTGCCGCTCGACTCGGCGCAAAAATATTTCCGGCTGGGCGCTGCGGTCAGCGGCGTCGAGATCATGGTCAGCGATCCTGATCAGGTGCCGCGCCTGCGTGAAACCGTGACCCGGGCGGCGGCGGCGAATGTGCATGTCGTGGACTGGCAGGAGGTCAATTCGAGCTTTTTCAGCGCCCTGCAGGTGGAGCGCAACGTGATGTTCATGATCCTGACGCTGATCATTCTGGTGGCGGCGCTGAACATGATTTCCGGTCTGGTCATGCTGGTAAAGGACAAGGGGCATGATATTGCCATCCTGCGCACCATGGGGGCGACCAGCGGCAGCATGATGCGGATATTTTTCATCTGCGGCGCCAGCGTCGGCGTGCTGGGGTCGCTGGCCGGCGTTCTGACGGGGACGCTGTTTTGCAATAATATCGAGGCCATCCGGCAATGGGTGTCCAGCCTGACCGGCACGGCGCTGTTCTCTCCGGAAATTTATTTTCTCAGCCAGATGCCTGCCCGGATGGACCCGAAGGAAGTCGTATCCGTCATCGTTATGGCGCTCGGACTGTCGATGCTGGCGACCCTCTATCCGGCGTATCGCGCCGCGCGGCTCGATCCCGTCGAAGCGCTGCGCTACGAGTGAGCGACGTGCAGCCAGATCAAACCGCCCTTATGCTGCGCGATATTCAGCACACTTTCCAGACGCCTGCGGGGCCGTTGACGGTGCTGCGCGGCGTGACGCTGTCGCTGACGCGCGGCGAGATTGTGGGCCTCATCGCGCCGTCGGGCGCCGGTAAATCAACCCTGCTGCACATCGCGGGCCTGCTGGAACGCGCCGGTTCGGGCGAGGTCATTCTGAATGGCCGCGACTGCACCCGGCTGGGGGACCATGCGCGCACCCTGGCGCGGCGCCTCGAGATCGGATTTGTCTATCAGTTCCATCATCTGCTGCCGGAGTTCAGCGCACTGGAAAATGCCGCCATGCCGCAGATTATCGCCGGGGCCAGTAAGGCCGCCGCCGCCGCGCGGGCGCGCGAGCTGCTGGATAGGCTGGGCGTGGGCGCGCGCGCCGGCCACCGGCCTGCTGAAATGTCCGGCGGCGAGCAGCAGCGTGTCGCCATAGCGCGCGCCTTCGCCAACCGCCCCTCGGTGCTGCTGGCTGACGAGCCGACCGGCAATCTGGATATGGAAACGGCGGACCGGGTGTTCGACACCATGGCGGCGGCGGCGCGCGATGAAGGTCTGGCGGCGCTGATAGTCACCCATAATGCGTCGCTGGCGGCGCGCATGGACCGGGTGCTGCGGCTGGACAGGGGCGTCGTCGTCCCCGGCTGAATTTCTGATCTGATTGACTGCTGTCTGGCATATTGTCCGGCATGGAAATTAAAGTTGACTACGGAAGAACGTATAGGGTACATATTAAGAAAATAGGGAGAACCAAAATGCATATCTGGATGAAAGACACACTGGCCCTGATTTCATTGTTTGCCCTGTCCTGGCTGGGCATGGCCTGGATGGCGCTGCTTGATATGGGCTAATCATACTTAACCAGACCAATTATTCTGGGGCCACAATAGGCGTTGCGATTTTACCACAAGCTGTTAGGATTCGCTGCAACACCAACAGTGGAATCGCAGTGAGTGCATGGATGCCCGGACGCCTGACGGCGTGGATACACCCGAATATCCCGGCCAGCCCAGATTAAGGGATGTTGCCGGGGCGTTCCATAATTTTATTCAGCGCCACGCGGATACAATCGCCAGCGGAAAGGTGACCTTCGGCCTTGGCCTGGCGGCCGTGATGTCGGCCATTGCCACCTATCTGTCCATTTCCGATTTTTCCCCATTCGAGACCAGCCCGCAGCTTGTGCTGGGCTTTTTGCTGCTGGATCTGGTGTTGCTGCTGGCGCTGGCGACGCTCGTCGCCTGGCGGCTGGTCGCTTTATGGATGGCGCGGCGCAGCGGCACCGCCGGCTCGCGGCTGCATGTGCGGCTGGTCATCCTGTTTGGCCTTGTCGCCATCACGCCGACCATCATCATGGCGGTTTATTCGACCCTGACCATCAATCTTGGCTTTCAGGCCTGGTTTGGCGAGCGGGTGGCGCAGGTGGTTTCCGCCTCCGTCAGTGTGGCAGAAGCCTATGTTGAAGAACATAAAATGATGATCCGCGGCGATATACTCGCCATGGCGAATGATCTCAATCGCGCCGTGCCCATCTATTATCAGGACCGCCCGGCCTTTGCCGATCTGGTCAATCAGCAGGCGCAGCTGCGTTCGCTGGCCGATGCCTATGTAGTGAGCAGCAGCGGTGAGGTGCTCGCCAAATCCGGAATGAGTTTTACCGGAACCTTTACGCCTCCCACAGCCGCTACGATTGCCCAGGCAGCGACTGGCGATGTGGTCATTCTGGCCAGCGAGCGGGACGCCCAGGTGTGGGCGGTGCTGAAGCTGGAACGTTTTATTGACGCCTATCTTTATGTCAGCCGGTTTGTCGACCCGCGGGTGATCAATACCGCCATGCAGGCCAGGCGGGCCGCCAGCGACTATGCGGCATTGGAAGGACAGCGCGGCGGCATACAGATTGCCTTTGCATTGATCTATCTGGCCCTGGCCATGCTGGTGCTGCTGGCGGCGATCGCCGTGGGCTTCTGGCTTGCGAACCGGCTGGTGGAGCCAATCAGCCGGCTTGCGGTTGCTTCAGAGCGGCTGCGTGACGGCGATCTGAGCGCGCGGGTGGAGGATAGTCTGGGTAATGATGAGATCGGCGCGCTCAGCCGCGCCTTTAACCGCATGGCGGGCCAGCTGGAGGGGCAACGCAGCGAGCTGCTGGGGGCCAATGAGCAGTTGGATCGGCGCCGCCGTTTTACCGAAGCGATTCTGGGCGGGGTGACCTCGGGCGTCATTGGTCTTGATTCCGATGGAAAAGTGAACCTGGCGAATGGGGCTGCCATGAATCTGCTGGATAGCCGGGGCGAGGATCTGGCCGGCCTGAGCCTCGAACTGGTCGTGCCCGAAATGCAGCCCCTGTTGACGGATGCGCGCGCCCGGCCCGGCCGTGTGGTGGAGGGCGAGATCAATCTGGGACATGGCGACGCCGTGCGCAGCCTTCTGGTCCGTGTGGCGACCGTGAGCGAGTCAACGGATCGCAATGGCGCATCCGCGCCGGGGGATCGCAATGGCGCATCCGCGCCGGGGCATGAAGAGGGCCGCGCAGGTTTTGTGGTGACTTTCGATGATATTTCCGCCCTGGTGTCGGCGCAGCGCACCGCCGCATGGGCGGATGTCGCCCGGCGCATTGCGCATGAAATAAAAAACCCGCTAACGCCGATCCAGCTTTCGGCCGAACGCCTGCGCCGCAAATACAGCCACGAAATCACCTCGGATCCCGAGACATTTGAACGGTGTACAGAGACTATTATCCGGCAGGTGCGTGAAATCGGCCGGATGGTGGATGAATTTTCGTCCTTTGCCCGCATGCCTGCGCCCGTGTTGCGGCAGGAAAATCTCAACGAGATTGCGCGTCAGGCGGTTTTTCAGCAGCAACTGGCTGCGCCCTTGATCCATATCGGCTTTTCGCATCCCGATCACCCCTTGCGGATCTATTGTGACCGCGCGCAGATCAGCCAGGCCCTGGTCAATATCATCAAGAACGCCGCCGAGGCCATTGATACACGAAGGCAGATGGATGGCGTAGATGGCAATATCGAAGTGCGTATCACCGAAGACAAGGCAGACCGCATTATTCTTTCCGTGCTGGATAATGGCTGCGGCCTGCCGCGTGAAATCCGCCGCCGCCTGACGGAACCTTATGTAACGACACGCGAGAAAGGGACAGGCCTGGGGCTGGCCATCGTCCGGAAAATTGCCGAGGACCATGGCGCGCGCATCAGCATTCAGGATCTGGCTGAAACCCAGCAGGTGCAACCTGCTGGGTTTGGCGATACCGGCGCTGTGGTTCAGATTATTTTCCCGCCACAGATTCGCGATGATCCTGCAAATGTGGTGAACGGTCGCGAATCTGTTATGACTGACGAAAATAACATGGATGCTGGTTCAATATTTCACAAAGGTGCCTGATGTCCCGTGACATTCTTGTGGTTGATGACGAAGCTGATATCTGCGAATTGATTTCCGGTATTCTGCAGGACGAAGGATATCAGCCGCGGGCGGCGAAATGTTCCGATACCGCGCTGGCCGCCATAGCTGGACGGCGGCCATCCCTTGTGCTGCTGGATATCTGGCTTGAAGGTTCAAAGCTGGATGGATTGCAGCTCATGGAGCGTCTGCGCCGTGATGATCCGGATTTGCCGGTAGTCGTGATCAGCGGCCACGGTAATGTGGAAATTGCGGTTTCAGCTATCAAGAGCGGCGCCTATGATTTTATCGAGAAGCCATTTCAGACGGATCATCTTCTCGTTACTATTGCGCGCGCCATCGAAGCCTCGCGTCTGAAACAGGAAAATCGTGAGTTGCGTATCATGTCCGGCGGCGACACCTGTTTCATAGGTGAATCGGGCGCTGCGTCGCAATTGCGTCAGATAATTTCGAAGGTGGCCGTTACCGGAAGCCGGGTGCTGATCACAGGCCCTGCAGGCTCTGGCAAGGAAGTTGTGGCGCGTCTGTTGCATCAACAATCAGCGCGCGCGGCCGGCCCCTTTGTCATCGTGAACGCCGCCAATATGGCGCCGGAACGCATGGAGCGTGAACTGTTCGGCGCAGAAACCGCCAATGGCGGTCTGCCCATCACCGGCCTGTTTGAACGCGCGCATGGCGGCACCCTTTATCTGGACGAAGTGAGTGAAATGCCGCTGGAGACCCAGGGCAAAATTTTACGAATTCTCGTCGATCAGAAATTCGAGCGTATAGGCGGCCGCAGCCAGGTCCAGGTCGATGTCCGTGTCGTATCGTCAACGAGCGCGGATTTACGTGAGAAAATTCTACACGGGGCGTTCCGGGAAGATCTGTTTCACAGGCTGAATGTGGTGCCGGTGCGTGTGCCGGCGCTGGCGGAACGGCGGGAGGATATTCCGCTGCTGATAAGTCATTTGATGCAGCGGCTGTCAATAACCCTGCGTACGCCGGCCCGCAGACTATCGGATGACGCTATCGCCACCATGCAGACTTACGACTGGCCGGGCAATGTGCGCCAATTGCGCAACGTCATAGAACGCCTGCTGATTTTTGCGCCTGATGACGTAGAGCGGCCTATTTCGGGTGATCTGCTGCCGGCGGAACTTGGCGCGGCGACGCCTCTGTTGTTGCGCGCGGGCGGCGGCGGCTCCAGTGAGGTGGCGATGTCACTGCCGTTGCGCGAGGCGCGGGAAATGTTCGAGCGCGATTATCTGATAGCCCAGATCGACAGATTTGGCGGGAATATTTCTCGCACCGCCGCCTTTATCGGGATGGAGCGTTCCGCGCTTCACCGTAAACTGAAATCTCTGGGGGCCTATCCCAACTCCGGCTCGCAGCCGCAGATGGAGGCCGCGGAGGCATGAAAAGGATGTGTTCGGGCGCGCGTAACCCGGATGCCATTCCGGGGCCTTTTGGCGTCATGGGATTGTGCGGCGTTCCTGGTGGCATTGAGCCGTGAAAGTCATTGTATGCGGCGCGGGCCAGGTGGGCTTCAATATCGCCAAGCAACTGGCGGCAGAGCACAATGACGTTACGGTGATTGACCATAACGCCGAATTGATCCGGAAAATCAGTGATACGCTGGATGTGCAGGGCATGACCGGGCACGCTTCGGATCCGAACGTGCTTGACCGCGCGGGCGCCGCGGACGCGGATATGCTTATCGCGGTCACCCAGAATGATGAAGTGAACATGGTGGCCTGTCAGGTGGCCCATGCGCTGTTCAATCTTCCGATGAAGGTAGCGCGCATCCGCAACCAGAATTATCTCCAGCAGCAATGGCTCAATCTGTTCAGCCGCGATCACATGCCAATCGATGTCGTCATATCGCCTGAAGTGGAGGTTGGCCGCGCCGTGTTGCGGCGGCTCGCCATGCCGGGGGCCTTTGAAGCCGCGCCCTTTGCCGATGACAGGGTGATGCTGATGGGCACGCTGCTGGAGGAAAACTGTCCCGTCGTGAACACGCCCCTGCGGCAGCTTACCGAGCTGTTTCCTGATCTCAACATCATAATTGCCGGTATCGTGCGCGACGCGAAGCTGTTCATTCCTCGCGGAGATGATCAGATGAGGGTGGGTGATCAGGCCTATTTCATCGCCGCTAATGAATATGTCGGGCGCGCGCTGGATATTTTCGGGTATGAGCAAAAGCCGGCGCGCCGGGTTATTATACTGGGCGCGGGCAATATAGGCATGTTTGTGGCAAGAGAGCTTGAAAAGAGCGATAGCTCCATCCGTGTAAAGATCATAGAATATCGCAAGGAGCGCGCCGAAATGGCCGCCGACCAGCTTTCTCAAACTGTTGTTTTGCACGGCGACGCGCTTGATCTTGAGATTTTGCGGGAGGCGAATATTGCCGAAACCGAAATCATCGTCGCCGTTACGGATGATGACGAGGTCAATATACTGGCGTCTGTTCTGGCGAAGCAGGGCGGATGCCAGCGGGCGATTGCTCTGATAAATAATCCTGGCTATGGGCCGCTCATGCGCTCACTTGGCATTGACGTGTCCGTTGATCCGCGCGCCATGACCGTATCGAAAATTTTGCAGCATGTGAGAAGGGGGCGGATACGCGGCCTGTACAGCCTGTTTAACGGCACAGCCGAAGTCCTGGAGGCGGAGGCTCTGGAAACGGCCACGGTGATTGGCAAGCCGCTGAACGAGGCGGAAATACCCCGTGGCATCATGATCGGCGCCATTGTAAGGGGAGATCAGGTCATTGTGCCCCGCGGCAATACAATTATCCGGACCGGCGACAGGGTGGTCATTCTGGCGCTCGCCGATATGGTTAAGAAGGTTGAGCAAATGTTCCGGGTCAGCCTTGAATATTTCTGACGGACAAAAAACCGTTCGGCTAAAAAGTATTCCCGGGCGCCCGTCATTCGCGGGGGATGCGCCATGAAGGCGGACGCTGTAATTTGTGTATTTGGCTGGCTGCTGGCGGGGGTTAGCCTGGCTATGTTTATTCCCGCGCTGGGAGCTATGGTCGCCAATGATATGGAAGACATGGCGGTGTTTTTTAATTCAGGTGCCATTAGCGGGTTCTTTGCCGGCGCAATCATTATCAGCCTGCGCGGGAAGGAAGCCGAGCTAACGAAACGCGGCGGTCTTTTGCTGATCGTGCTGACCTGGACGGTCCTGCCCTTGTTTGCGGCGGTGCCGATTTATTTTTCAGGCGCCGTATTCACCCCGTTGAACGCGTTGTTTGAAGCGGTTTCCGGATTCACGACCAGCGGCGCCACCGTGATAAGGCATCTGGATCATCAGCCTGCGGCGATTTTGCTGTGGCGCGCACTGATGCAATGGCTGGGCGGCCTTTACACGATCATTGCGGCAAGCGGCATTCTCGCCACGCTGGGCATTGGCGGTCTTCAGTTGCAATATGCCGCCATGCCGCATGGTGATGGACAGACTTTGTTCGGGCGTTTGGCTCAGGTGGCGCGGGCGCTGCTGAGTATATATTCGGCGCTGACGGTGATGTGTTTTCTGGCGCTTTGGGGCGCGGGAATGCCAATTTTCGATGCTTTCTGCCATGCGCTCAGTACCGTCTCCACCGGGGGTTTCAGCACACGGGATGGGTCCATCGGCGCTTTCCATTCCACCAGCATCGAGGCGGTCGCGGCAGTTTTCATGATACTCGGCGCGATGAATATGGCGTTGCATTGGGCGGCTGCGCACGGGCGCTGGACCGGCTATCGCGTTGACCCGGAGGCGCGCTATCTTGGCATTGCGATACTGATAACAGTGTCCGCAGTGCTGGCGGCGTCGCAACTCGAAAACTATCCGGCGGGAGTGAACAATCTACATTGGGCGCTGTTTAACGGCGTGTCGTTTCTGACCACGACGGGTTTCTGGACCGGAAATATTGCAGGCGCCCCCTTGATTGTGGGCCTGTTGTTTGTTGTCGCCCTGCTGGTGGGGGGGGCGACCGGGTCTACCAGCGGCGGTTTCAAGGAAATGCGTGTAGGCCTGGTCATGAAGCAGGGATGGCTTGAACTGGCGCGTCTGATTGCGCCTAACGAGGTGCTGCGACTCCGCTATGGCGAGGCTGGCGTGAAAGATGCGCAGATTGCGGCTGTATGGGTTGTTTTTATCGGGCTTATATTTGTTCTGGCATTGGGAACACTGCTGATATCAATTACGGGGCCAAACCTGGAGCAGTCCTTTGCGCTCGCCGCCGCCGCCATCAGTAATTCGGGCCCTGCTGCGGCATTGTTTTTTGATAATGCGGGGACGCCCTATGCAGGGCTATCCGAGGTGACGCGGGCGCTTGCAATGATCGGCATGATCTTCGGGCGGGTGGAGGTGTTGACGGTTTTGACACTGTTAAGCCCTGCCTTCTGGCGCGGCTGATATTGACTGAAAGATTCCGATGAGCCGTATTGCCTATGTAAACGGACGCTACCTGCCAGTGCGGCAGGCGCAGATAGCCATTGAAGACCGCGGCTTTCAGTTTGCGGACGGCGTGTACGAAGTATTTCCTGTTTATGCCGGCCATATCGTCAATCATGCATGGCATCTGCAACGGCTCTCTCAATCTCTGGCGGCTTTGCGGATTGACTGGCCTCTGCCGCCTGCCGTACTGACACTTATTCTCAAGGATATGTTGCGGCGGAACCGGATCATTGATGGCGGCATGCTTTATCTGCAGATCACCAGAGGCGTTTCACCACGTAATCACGCGTTTCCCGTCCCCGGCGTGCGGCCGACGCTGGTAGTGACGGCGCGTCCGGTGGATATGGCGGCGCGTCACGCACAGGCGGAAATTGGGGTGCGGGTGATCAGCGTGCCCGAGAACAGATGGACGCGGCGCGATATTAAGAGCGTCTCGCTGCTCGCCAACATACTGGCCAAGCAGGGGGCGGCGGAACGGGGCGCGGCCGAGGCCTTGTTCGTCAATGACCGGGGTATCCTCACAGAGGGCGCTTCCTCAACATTCTGGATGATCACCCGGGAAGGGGTCCTGACGACACATCCTCTGGGTCACGATATTTTGCCAGGGGTCACGCGGCGGGCCATCCTTGCCATGGCGCCGGAGCTTGGCCTGCAAACCGATGAGCGCGAATTCAGCCTTGCCGAGACACTTCAGGCGAGGGAGGCCTTTTTGACCAGCGCCACTAATTTTGTCATGCCGGTTATCCAGATAGACGCCCAAATTATAGGCAATGGCAAACCCGGCGCCATTTCCCTGGCCCTCCGGAAATCTTATATTGAAAGAATCGAATAATTTTACAGTCCGCCCCTTATTTTTTTATGGCGGAGGTATAATATATGTGTAGAAATTATCCGTTAGCTGAATGGACGCGTGGCGGTGCGTGTGTGTGGCGTTCGCTGCGGCCAATGTAATATCCAAATGGGGACATAAAACATGTCATCAGATAAGTCCCAAAATCTGCAGGATGTTTTCCTGAATGCCGTCCGCAAGAACAAGACGCCTCTGACGATATTTCTGGTAAACGGTGTGAAATTGCAGGGAATCGTTACATGGTTCGACAATTTTTGTGTTCTTCTGCGCCGCGATTCTCAATCCCAACTGGTGTATAAGCACGCCATTTCGACAATTATGCCTTCAGCCCCCGTGCAGCTTTTTGACGGCGCACAGGGCCTCGAAGAGGCGAGCCGGTAGTTTGCCGTTTGCAACTTAACCGGCCACAAAATTCCAAACCGGCAGGCGAAGCGCCCGGGCCGGGTCAGGCCATTGTCCTGAATCCGTATCTCAAATCCTCCGTCCCTACGGGTAAGAATACGCAGATTTCCCGTACCCCCCAGTCCAGGCTGGAGGAAGCCGCGCGGCTGGCGGCGGCCATTCAGCTAGGCGTGACGTTCAAAATTGCGGTCCCCATCGGCAGGGCCAGCCCCTCGCATCTGTTTGGTTCAGGCAAGGTGGCGGAACTGGGGGCGATGATAACGGACCTTGCCCCGGACGTGGTCATCGTCGACGGGACCCTGACGCCGGTACAGCAGCGTAATCTGGAACGGGCGTGGAACGTCAAGGTCATAGACCGGACTGGCCTGATATTGGAAATTTTTGGCGCCCGCGCTCAAACCCGAGAAGGCCGCCTGCAGGTGGAACTGGCGCACCTGGAGTATCAGCGCGGCCGTCTGGTCCGGTCATGGACGCATCTGGAACGCCAGCGCGGCGGCATGGGCTTTCTGGGCGGACCCGGCGAAACACAGATCGAAACCGACCGGCGGCTGATCTCCGAACGCATCGCCAAACTGACACGTGAACTGGATCAGGTGCGCCGCACCCGCGACGCCCATCGCAAGGGCCGGGCCAAAACCCCGTTCCCCATTGTCGCCTTTGTGGGCTACACCAATGCGGGAAAATCAACCCTGTTCAACCGGCTGACGCGCGCCAGCGTGTACGCGGATGATCTGTTGTTTGCGACGCTTGACCCCACCATGCGCGGCGTCGCCCTGCCGGATCGGCGGCGCGCGATATTTTCAGACACGGTCGGGTTCATATCCGATCTGCCGACGCATCTGATTGCGTCTTTCCGCGCCACTCTGGAAGAGGTTCTGGAAGCCGATCTGATCGTGCATGTGCGTGACATCTCACATCCTCAGTCACTGGCGCAGAAACAGGACGTGCTGGAGGTTCTGGAAGCTCTTGGCCTGCCAGAGCAGCGCCGGGAGACAATGATCGAGGTGCTGAACAAAATCGACCTGCTGGAGCCCGAAAGGCGGGACGAGGTGCGCAATATGGCCGCGCGCACGCAAAACGTACTTGCGCTGTCGGCGGCGACGGGCGAGGGATGTGATGCGCTTCTGGCGGCGGTCGCAGCCCGGCTGTCGGAAAGACGCGAGCTGATTGATCTGCATCTGGCGCCCGGCGACGGGGCCAATCTGGCCTGGCTGCACCAGCATGCCGAGGTGATCGAGCTACGCCATGATGCCGATGGCGCGGCGTATGTCCGGACGTCAATCGATCCAGAAGATCTGGCGCGTTACCGCAAGCGCGTTTCGGCGCATTAATCCGCCACGAAAGGGTTGTGGCGGCGCTCCTCGCCAAAGGTGGAGAGCGGTCCATGACCCGGCACAAACACCACATCATCGCCAAGCGGCCACAGCTTCTGTTTGATGGACCGGATCAGGGTGTCATGATCGCCGCCCGGCAGATCAGACCGCCCGACTGATCCCTGAAACAGCACATCGCCCACCTGTGCGATCCTGGAGACCGGATCGAAAAACACCACATGGCCTGGCGTGTGCCCCGGACAATGATAGACATCCAGCGTAACGGTGCCGAATTGCACTTGATCGCCGTCCACCAGCCACCGGTCCGGTGTGAACGCCCTGGCGGGCGCAAGGCCGTAGCGGCGCGATTGTTCGGGGATGCCATCGATCCAGAATTTGTCGCCAATGTGCGGCCCTTCAATAGGCAGGTTCAGGCGTTCCGCCAATTCCGCCGTTGCGCCTGCGTGATCCATGTGGCCGTGTGTGAGAAATATTTTCTCGAGCGTCATGCCGATTTGCGTGACCGCGGCCAGAATTTTCTCTATGTCGCCACCCGGGTCCACGACGGCGCCCATCATTGTCTGTTCACAGAGCATCAGGGTGCAGTTCTGCTGGAACGGGGTAACCGGCAGGACGCCAATTTTCATGATGCGAGTCCTCCAGACCATGTTCGGATCAGATGGAATCGCCCGTGGCGATCCCGTCTGATCCGTAAAACACGGTCTATATATGATAATTTAGAGCAATATTACCTTTTTAGATTGAACCAACTGGTTCAGTCTAAAAAGGAATTGCTCTAGGCTTTCAGAAAAGCTTTGGTCAGCCGCAGAAATTCATCCAGCCGGTCATGATGCACCCAGTGGCCCGCGCCTTCGACATTCTCGACCTGCACATTGCGGAAAAAGGCCGCGCGGCCGTCCTCCAGCGGATTGCTGGCCCAGCTTTCCGCGCCGCGGAACAGCAGGGTAGGGCAGCTTATCGCCTGCCATAATTCCTGCAACTCGGTGGCTTCCGGGGGACGCGGAGCAAAGACGCGCACATAATTATCAAATTTCCAGCTATAGGTCCCATCCTCGTTCTGGTTTACGCCATGCACCGTCAGATGATAGGCGCGTTCGGGGCTGAGATGCGGATTTTCCTTCTGCATCCGCTCATAGGCTTCTTCCACGCTTTTGTACCGGCGCGGCAGCCGGCCGGAGGCGTTGCGTAAATCGCCAATCCAGGCGCGCACGCGCTCCATATTTGTCTGATCCGCCATTTGCTGGGTGAAGGAGGGCGGCGGTCCCAGCCCCTCGATGGCCACGACCTTTTTCACATTATCGGGATACAGCCCGGTATAGCGCAGCGCGATGTTGCCGCCCAGCGAATGGCCGATAATGGTCACCGGCGTCAGTCCAGTCTGATGCAGCAGTTGCGCAATATCATAGGTGTAATCATTGATACTATAGGCACCGCCCACCATCCACTGGCTGTCGCCATGGCCGCGCAGATCTGGTGCGATGATGTGATAATCATCGCGGAAGACTTCGGCCACCCAGTCCCAGTTGCGGCAGTGATCGCGCCCGCCATGGATTAACAGCAATGGCGGGGCGTCCTGATTGCCCCAGTCCACATAATGCAGCCGCAACCGTTGTGAGAAGTAAGAGTGAGAAGTCGGTCCGTGCATTATGTGGTCTGCGTTGTCCGTGTAACTGACGTTTTAGTAGTTCAGGCCCTTCATCGCCCGGCGCAGCGTTTCGTGGTAATACTGAAGCGCTGGTTCATTGCGCCCATATATTACTTCTTTTTGTGCGCCGGTGAAAAATCCCGCGTTCAGAAATTCGCTCATCGGGAAATCTTCTTTTTCCACTGTGGCGATTGCGACATCGAAATTCCTGTCATAGAAACGGCGCGCACTATCGGTCGTGGCGGCTTGCGGTGTGAACTGCGTGAATTCAATCACTGTCTTGTCAATATTGTCCTTGTCGGGATAGGCCGTCCAGGCTTCGGCATGCGTACCCTGCCAGATAAAGGTTGTATTGGGGAACAGCAAATAGACGATCGCCAGATGCGGCAGGAATTTGCGGTCCTGCGGGGGCTGCTCGGCGATTTTTTCGAAATTTCTGCGCGGAATAGCGAAGCGGAGATTGAGATCATAAGGATCGAATGCATAGAGAGACGAATCTACAATGGGATTGACCGTCGTGCGATGCAGCACCGGCAGATGGTAAATTTCGAGGAAGGTGTCCTGCACGATCTTCCAGTTGAAATCATGTTTCACGGTGACCGAGCGGTGATGGTGGTACGTATCAAAACCATAGGCTGCAAATTCCGGCGCAAGGCCGCCGAGCTGCCGGTCAATATCAATCGGCGCGCCGGGAACCGGGCGCACAAATATCAGGCCATATTTCTCTGCAACCGGTAAACGGGTAAGGGCCAGCTCCGCCTTGTTCACCGCGCCGAATTTTTCTTCCTGCGGGATATTTACCAGACTGCCGGCGGTGTCATAAGTCCATCCGTGATACGGGCATGAAAAACGCCGTTTGCCAGCGCCGCATTCATCTTCCATCAGCCGGGTGCCGCGATGCCGGCAGACATTCAGGAAGGCGTTCACTTCGCCCTTCTCGCCGCGCATGATCAGGATCGGCTGGCCGGTAAAATTATTGGTGAAATAATCGCCGGGATTGGGAATGCGGTTGGACAGGCCCATGAACAAGGGCATCTGACGGAAAAACAGTTCCCTCTCGCGCTGGAAATAGGCCTGGTCGGTATAGATGCTTACAGGGTTGGTAAAGACATCGTCCGCCATCGTTTGTGTGCCGGTAGCTTTGAAATGCAGCATACGCTCTGATAGAGCAATCTGTTCTGCCTGTTGCATGGTTCTCTCTCTCTCTTTTAATAAAACTAATGTGCTATCAACCGATCATGCTATAGCCGCCGCTGACGCTCAATACCTGTCCTGTGACATGACCGGCGGCTCTCGATGACAAAAACACTACAGCGTTCGCCAGATCCTTTGGCCGTCCCAGTTTTCGCAGAGGCAGGCTTTTGGCGATCGCTGCAAACTGCTCTTCCGTGAACATGGCGTTGCGGTTCGTCCACATGCTGTTGGTCCCAACCTCTTCATCTTCCTCGGGTATGGTTACACCGGGGCATACGGCATTGCAACGTACGCCATGGCGGCCATTTTCCTTGGCTATTGTCTTCATAAAGCTGTTAACACCAGCTTTCATTGCCCCATAAACGGCCTCTCGCGGCTCTCCCTGGCGGCTGGCGTCCGAGCTGATCGATACAATCGAGCCGCCATTCCCGGCCTTGATCATGTGCTCCAGGGTGCAAAAAGTGCAGTTCAGCATGCCAATAAAGTTGATTTGCACAATTTTCTGCCAGAAATCGGGGGTGGTCTGCATAAAGAATTTAAGATCGTCCCAGCCGACATTGTTAACCAATGCGTCAACGCCGCCAAATTTGCTGACCGCTGCGTCTACCATGGCTTTGACCTGGTCCATCTGGGTGACGTCGGTTTTGATCACCTGAACCGCCTTTGCGCCCAGCTTAAGTGCCTCACTGGCCACCTTTTCGGCTTGCGCCGCATCAAGCTCGGCGATGGTGATTCTGGCTCCTTCACGGGCAAAGCCCAGGGTGATCGCGCGCCCGATATTGGAGGCGCCGCCCGTTACGATGACCGATTTCCCGGCGAGTTCCAGATCCATGTTCGTTCTCCCTGTCCTGACTTATTATTTGAATTTTGGCTGACGCTTTTCCAGAAATGCACTCAGGCCCTCGCTGACATTATCGCTCATCAGGGCGGCAGGCGCCTCCGCGGCTTCCAGCGACAGCCCGTAATCAAGGTTGCCGGTCAGCCCCTGAACCGTCAGCCGCTTCATGGCCGCAATGCCACTGGCGTTGCGCGAGGCGACTGTGTGGCAATATTCCATGGTTTTGGCGCGCAGTTCCGCGTCCGGGACCACATAGTTCACCAATCCCCAGTTTTGCGCTTCGCTGGCTTCGATCCAGCGCGCGCTGAACATCAGATCCAGCGCCCGGCGTTCCCCAACAAGGCGCGGCAGGCGCTGTGTGCCGCCCCACCCGGGGATAAGGCCAAACTGCGCGTGCTGACAGCCCATGCGCGCGGTTTCGGCGGCGAAGGCCACATCGGCGGACATCATCAGTTCCAGCCCGCCCGCCAGCGCCAGCCCCTGTACAGCCGCCACCACGGGGAGCCGGGAATTTTCCAGCGATCGGAGAACGCCGTGCCCATAGCTGATGAAATGTTTGAGCGCCTCCAGACTATCGCGTTTGCCTTTGACTTCGTCCAGATCGGCGCCTGTGCAGAAATGCTTGCCTTCCGAGCGGATCAGCACGACGCGGACTTTTTCATTGTCTTCAAAGCCGCGCATGCCCGTACTCAGGGCTTCCATCACAGCGAGCGACAGACAGTTGAAAAGTTGAGGTCTGTTCAGCTCCAGGATTCCAACCGGTCCTTCGATGGAGACATTCACCAATTTTTCGCACACCGCCACTTTTTCACTCATGATAAAACCGCCCTCTCCTTTCAGTATGGTACGGCGACGCGGCCGATTTTTTCGCGCGCGATGATCATTTTCTGAATTTGCGGCGTGCCATCACCAATCTGCAGGCCCAACACGTCGCGCAGGCGCTGCTGGTGCGGCATTTCCCTGCTATAGGCGAAATGACCATTAATGATGATGCAGTTGTGAATGATGTCAAACGCGGTTTTGGGCGCCCACCATTTGCACATGGCGGCTTCTGCCGTGTGCGGTTCGTTATGATCGCGCAGCCATAAAGTTTTGTAGCACAGCAGGCGCGCGGCGGTGAGAAGCGTTTCTGCTTCGGCTAGCGGCTCCGTAACCCCCTGATATTTGGCGATCGGATTGCCGAACGCATGCCGCTCGGTCACATATTTCCAGGTTTCTTCCAGAGAGGCAGCCGCCGCACCCAGGCACTGCAGGCCGATCAGCGCGCGGCTGTAATCAAAGCCGTTCATCACCAGCTTGAAGCCCTGGCCTTCCTTGCCGATCATCGTGTCGGCGTCGATTTTCACGTCATCGAAGAAGATCGAGCCGCGCCCGACCGCAGACGAGCCAAGATCGTTGGAGCGGGTTCTGCTGATGCCAGGCAGATTCAGTGGTACGATAAATGCCGTCACCCCTTTGGCGCCGGTGCCGCCGGTACGGGCAAACAGCACAACCTGATCAGCTTGATCGGCCAGCGAGATGGATGTCTTTTCGCCGTTCAGAATATAGCCATTGCCGCTTTTTGTGGCTTTCAGCACCAGATGCGCTGCATCCGATCCACCCCGCGGTTCGGTCAGCCCCAGCGCCATGAGGGTTTTGCCCGCGCACATCTCGCCAATGATACGGCTGGCGGTTTCTTCATCCTGATGCTGCACAATGATGCCGCCCATCAGCGAGGTCAGCAGTGGTATATAGGCGACGTTGAAATCCGCCTTGCCGACTTCTTCGATGGAAATTCCTGCGGTAACGCAGTCCAGTCCAATGCCGCCGAACTTTTCCGGCAACTCCACGCCCAGGATGCCAAGCTCGCCCATCTCCCTGCGCAATTGCTTGGAAATAACCCCCTCGCCTTCGCGCTCCCGGTAGAAGGGTGCCACTTTATCCGCGCAGAAACGCCGCACGGAATCGTGAAACGCCCGTTGCTCCGCTGAAAAAGAAAAATCCATGTGCGGTTTCCTGTGCTGCCCGTCCGGCTATTTGGCGAATTTGCGAAAATCGGGTTTGCGCTTTTCCATCAGCGCCGTAACGCCTTCGCGCGACTCTTCTGAATCGTAGTACATTTTCAACGAAACAAAGCCCTGATTGCCGATGCCGCGGATATTCTCACTGTCGGCATTGAACGAGCGCTTGGCGATCATTAATGCAGTGGGGCTTTTTTCCATGATCTCGGCGCACCATTTGTCAACCTCTGCGTCCAATTGGTCATCAGGCACGCAGACATTGGCCAGCCCCATGGCGACGGCTTCCTCGCCGCTGTAACGGCGGCACAAATACCATATCTCACGGGCTTTTTTCTCGCCCACCGCACGCGCCAGATAGGCGGTGCCATAGCCCGGATCAACCGACCCCATTTTTGGGCCGACCTGACCGAAAATAGCGCTTTCAGAGCAGATCGTCAGGTCGCATAACAGGCCCAGCACATTGCCGCCGCCAATGGAATAGCCCTGGATGCGCGCAATGACAGGCTTGGGCACATCGCGGATGGCGGCGTGAAGTTCTTCGGCAGGCAGGCCAAGCAGCCCGCGTCCGTCATAATTGCCGTCATGCGCCCCCTGGTCTCCGCCGGTGCAAAAAGCGCGCGTTCCCGCGCCGCCCAGCACGATCACGCCAATATTTTTGTCATACCCGGCCTTGTTAAAGGCGTGGATCAGATCTTCAACCGTCTGCCCGCGGAAGGCATTGTGCACTTCTGGCCGGTTGATGGTGATAAAAGCCGCCCCATTGCGTTCTTCGTATAAAATATCCTTATATTTCACAGGGTGTACCTCCTTTTTTGGCTATGGCGGGTGCCGCCACACGCATTTTTCTAATGATAATTAGAATTAGGGGTTGATTGCAAGCCCCATTTAGGGACAAAATTGAGAATGTTGAAATCAGACCGTACCCGGCAGCGCATTCTGAACACGGCGGCGCAGGAGTTCCGCAAGCGCGGCTATGCCGGCACCAAGGTGAACGATATTGCCTTCGCGTCAAATATGCGCGCGGCCAGCATATATTATTATTTCGAATCCAAGGACCAGATATTTGAGGAGGTGCTTGAGATTGGCCTGAAGCTGGTGTTCGACGCGGTGCGAAAGGCCGTGGATGCGGTGCCGGCGTCCAGCGGCCATCGCGCGCGTCTGCAGGCGGCAGTCGAGGCGCATCTGCGGATGCTGCATGAATATGGTGATTATTCCTCGGCCAATATCCGGAATTTTGGTCAGACGCCGGAGGAAATACAACTCCGCCAAATGGAGCAACGCAACGCCTATGGAGAATACTGGCGGGATCTCCTGGCCGCCGCCCGCGATGCTGGCGCCTTGCAGGACAGGGCCAATCTGTCCCTGTTGCGCATGTTTCTCTTCGGCGCCATGAACTGGACGCTGGAATGGGTAAAGCCCGGCAAGATGAACTCCTCCGAGCTGGCGCGGGAGCTGTGCCGCACCATGTTTGACGAGAGTTAAGTTCTGCCTCACATCTATGCGGGTTCGGTAAAGGGATTTTGCTGGCCCTCAGGCAGCGCCACCTGAAAGCAGTTCAGCGTCATCGAGACAATCGTGTAATAGCCCATCAGCGCAATCAGATCGACCAGGCCATTTTCGCCGATAAGGGCGCTGGTCTCGGCGTAGGTTTTATCGCTGACGCGTTTGGTTTCAATAAATTCATGCGCAAACAGATAGATTTGCATTTCTTCGGGTTTTTCAAAGTGCGGGTCCACGCCCAGACGGATCGCCTCAATGGCGGCATCGGAAACGCCTGCCTGGCGCGCCAGCCGCGCATGCGCCCAGAATTCGAACTGGGCCAACCATTGTTTGCCGACCATCAGTACGGCGATTTCAAGAAGATTGTTGGGCAGAGAGTTGGAAAAACGCAGCGCGGCGCCCAGCTCCTGCACCAGATTGCCGATGACAGGGCTGTACATCCACGCGTTAAACGGACCGGGAAGGCCGGCAGGCGTGTTGAGGGCGATACCCACGCTGCGGGGAGTATTCTGGCTGCGCGGCCCCTGGGTGATCGCGTCATATATTTTTCTTTGTGCATCATTGAGCGTCTCGGACGCCAGCAGGGCCAACCGTGTCATGATCTCTCTCCATTGTTATTTTAGTTGCAGATTGAAAGATAAAAAAGCAGCAGGAGATTTATACACCTTATTTGAACGGCCCATCCGTCCGGAATGTAATTTCATCAGAAAGGTCTATTTATCACTTCTTCAGATATATTATCTAACCTAGTATGGTTGTTGTGCGTTTGTGATGCGGGGAACTCTGGAATAAGTGAGCCTCTTGGATCACTTTAGTCACGCTATTCAACGAGTTTCACTACTATCCGGTTCCACGATTTGAAGTAATGGTGAAATACCTATGCACTTGGCAAACATTCATAATTTCAGAACTATTGCAATTTTGGGGATAGTTGGGGCGCACTCACTTCATAATTTTGACTGGGGTGACAATAAGCTTTTGTTTCTATTTTTTGACACGTTGTTTAATGATTCATCCATTTGGTTTTTCTTTATTGCTGGGTTTCTATTTTAATATTTGTCCAAAACTTTTGAATCCAATAAGTATTACATAACCAAAATCAAAAACGTAATCACACCATATCTGATTTTATCAATACCGGCGATTATCGCCTCGCTTACCTTCGTGGATCAGGAAATGCCTGCGGGATTCGAGGATAAGAACGTCATCGAACAGATTTTTATTTTTCTGATAACGGGAAAGCATCTTGCGCCTTTCTGGTTTGTTCCCACTATCTCAATCATATACTTGTTTGCACCGCTACTAATCAGGGCTGACCGCGCCATGTGGCCCTACTATGCTTCGCCTGTTTTATTGGTTATGTCGGCTTTCCTAGGCCGCGATGGCATTTTGAATATCACGCATCTGGGCGGATATTTTTCTCCTGTAAGTAAAGTCATTTATTTGTTCCCCGTTTATTTTTATGGGATGTTCTGCTCGCGATTCAGGGAGCTGGTTCTACAAATGGTTATTGTATGGCGGTGGCCCCTCATCTTATTGGCCGGAGCAGCGTTCATTGCTGGTATTCTGGCTCCCAATTCAATAATGCAATATATATTTTTATTTAAGATTATAACCGCCATCCCGATGGTTTATTATCTTGATATATACTTTACTAAATTCCTAGATAAAATATCTTATGTTGGAACTGCAAGCTTCGGAATATCCTTTTACATGGATATATTCTACAAATTGTCAAAATGTTCAAAAACTATTTGACTGGTTCTGAAGCATTCACTGGCAATGTGATTGCCTTATTGAGCTTTATAGCCGTCATTACGGCAGTAAGTTGTCTGTCCTTGTGGATTGCACAAATGACACTGAAAAAAACAGCCGGTTGATTGTGGGCGTTTAATATTTGGCACCAAGATAATTTTCAACTGATTATCCGGATTGAATTGCTTGCACATTGTAGCGTTGCCTGAGACCATGGCCTCCTGAGACTGCGTAATTAAAGCAGATCAAAAAGGAGGACAGGTCATGACGAGTGGCGTTCTTCGTTCCAACCCCGGGCCGCGCGCCATCGCGCTGGTTGGCCCGTATCTCACGGGCAAAACAACGCTTCTGGAAAGCATTCTGCATGTGTGCGGCGCAACTTCCCGCAAGGGCAGTGTTACCGAGCGCACAAGCGTGGGTGACAGCGCGCCCGAAGCCCGCGCGCACATGATGAGCATCGAAGCAAATGTCGCGACCTGCGAATATCTGGGCGATTCTTTCACCTTCATTGATTGTCCGGGATCAATCGAATTTATTCAGGACAGCCTTAATGTCGTGCCTGCCGTGGACGCGGCCGTCATTGTATGCGAACCCGATCAGAGCAAGCTGGTCGCCTTGCAACCTTATCTGCATTATCTGCAAACCCATAAAATTCCTCATTTTCTGTTCGTCAATAAAATCGACCAGGCGCAGGGGCAGGTTATGGATATGCTGGCTGAACTGCAGCCGGCCAGCGTCATGCCGCTGGTGTTGCGCCAATTGCCAATATGGAATGACGGCATCGTCAACGGCTTTATAGATCTGGCGTTGGAACGGGCTTATATCTATCGCGAACATGCGCCATCAGAAATGATAGAGGTTCCTGGCGGCGTCAGGGACAGCGCGCATGAAGCCCGTTACGGGATGCTGGAAAGGCTCGCCGATTATGATGACGCCCTGATGGAGGAGCTGCTGAGCGACATCGAGCCCGCCAGGGATGAAGTGTTCAGCAATCTAAGCCGCGACTTTTCTCTTGCACAGATTGTCCCGGTTCTGCTCGGTTCGGCCATGAACAGCAATGGCGTGCGGCGTCTGTTGAAGGCCATACGTCATGAAGTGCCTGGAGTTGACGCCACCACCGCCCGTCTGAAAATGCCGCCCCTGAGCGGGGCCGTTTGTCAGATTCTGAAAACCTATCATACGCAGCATGGCGGCAAATTGTCCGTGGCCAGGGTACTTGGAGGCCCGCTGAGTGATGGAGACACCCTGTATTCCGCAGACGGGGAATCCATGCGGGTCGGCGGCATGTCGCATTTGATGGGGCATCAGGCCGTTAAATGCGCCATCGCGTCCGCAGGAGAGACGGTGGCGCTGGGCCGGCTCGAACAGGCCCGCACGGGCGATACATTGGCGGCGCAAAAGGGCGCTGCGCCAAATCTGGAACGCGGCGGACGGTTGGCGCCAGTCTACAGCCTGGCTGTGGCGGTGGCCGATCATAAGGACGAGGTGAAACTGACGGGCGCCATTACCAGAATCAGCGAGGAGGACCCCTCGATTCAGCCTTCGCATGAGGCGGACACGCATGAAATCGTCCTGCATGGCCAGGGGGAAATGCATTTGCGTATTGCCCTGGAACGCCTGCGCAACCGGTATGGCCTGTCGGTTCAGACCAGTGTTCCAAAGGTCCCGTATTGCGAGGCGATCCGTAAACCGGCGACCCAGCGCGGCCGCCATAAACGCCAGTCCGGCGGGCATGGGCAGTTTGGCGATGTCGTGCTGGAAATTGCCCCGCTGCCGCGCGGCTCCGGCTTTGTTTTCGAGGACAGGATTACCGGCGGCGTGGTGCTGCGCAATTACATTCCCGGCGTCGAGGCGGGCGTGCGCGACTATCTGCAGCGCGGGCCGCTGGGTTTCCCCGTGGTCGATATAGCCGTGGCGCTGATTGATGGCTCCTATCATACGGTGGATTCCTCCGAACAGGCGTTCCGCACCGCCGCGCGTATCGCGATGCAGGAAGCCATGCCGAATTGTGCACCAGTGCTGCTGGAGCCGATCCTGCATATCGAGATTGTGGCGCCCGCCGAGTCCACAGCTAGGGTGAATGGCATCGTGGCGTCCCGGCGGGGCCATATACTGGGCTTTGACGCGCGCCCCGGATGGCCGGGATGGGATATGGTTGCGGCGCAGTTGCCGCAGGTGGAACTGCAGGACCTGATTACCGAGTTGCGTTCGGTCAGTCAGGGCGTGGGCAGCTTCACCTGGCGCTTTGATCATCTGCAGGAACTAACCGGGCGTCTGGCCGATGAGGTGGTCGCCAACGCCAAGGCGGCTTGACGGCGATTCTGGCGGCGATAACGAATTATTGATCGCATCTGGCGGTGCTCAGGCAGGGACGACGCCCATATAGGATAGGCCCGCATGGGCGGATGGTTCACATGATGAGGTTGGAATGCTGATCAAGATTAAACGCGGCTGGGAAATATCTGAGAATCGGGTGACGCCCGAAAATGTTTTCGCCAACCGCCGCCAGTTTATGCAAGGCGCCCTGGGCGGCGCCGCACTACTGGGGGTGGGCATTGGCGGAGCAGCCTTTGCCGCAGAGGGCGGCGATCCCATGGCAGACCTGTATCCCGGGAAAGCCAATCCGGCGTTTGGTGCGCTGGAGCGTCCGCTGACGCCCGAAAAACTTAGTTCCACCTATAATAATTTTTATGAATTCGCGTCACACAAGCAGATCTCGGAATCGGCGCAGGCCCTGAAGACCCGGCCCTGGGAAATACGCATTGATGGGCTGGTGCGCAACCCGCAGACCCTGGACATAGATCGTCTGATCCGCCAGATGCCGCTTGAAGAACGCGTCTACCGGCATCGCTGCGTTGAACGCTGGTCGATGGTGGTGCCGTGGACCGGCTTTCCGCTGGCTGGAATTCTGAAACTTGCGGACCCGGAGCCGGAGGCGCGTTATGTGCGCATGGAAACTTTCCAGAATCCTGATATCGCGTCCGGGCAACAGCAGTTCTGGTATCCGTGGCCCTATATCGAAGGCGTGACGGTGGAAGAGGCCCAGAACGACCTCGCCTTTCTGGTCACCGGCGCCTATGGCAAGCCGTTGGCCAAACAGTTTGGGGCGCCGCTCCGCCTGGCATTGCCATGGAAATATGGATTCAAGTCTATTAAATCCATTGTCCGGTTTACACTGACGGATGCACGTCCGGTCAGCTTCTGGGAACAGACCAATGCCGAGGAATATGGCTTCTGGGCGAATGTAAATCCGCAGGTGGATCACCCACGCTGGAGTCAGGCCGTGGAGCAGCCGCTGGGGACCGACAGCACGGTGCCATCGGTTCTGTTTAACGGATATGCCGATCAGGTGGCTGGCCTGTACAAAAATATGAACGGCCAGAATATTTACATGTGATGGGGGTTTTGCCTGCGCCGCCGCAACTGGTGATTTTTGATTGTGACGGCGTGCTGGTCGACAGCGAGCCGATCGCCAACCGCATATTGGCAGCGGCCATTAACCGGCTGGGATATTCCATCAGTGTGGCGCAAACACGCACAGCCATGGTTGGGCACTCGATGGTGCAGGTTATGGAAAAAATCTCGCAGATGACCGGAAAGCCCCTGCAGGATGACTGGCGGGTAGACCTGCAACGCGAAACCTATGCGGCCTTTCGCCGGTCTCTGCGGGCTGTTCCGGGCGTTGAGCAGGCAATTACCCGCATTCGTGACGCTGGAATTAAAATATGCGTGGCTTCATCCGGCTCTCCCGGCAAGATGGAGTTGACCCTGGGGTTGACGGGCTTGCGGTCCTATTTTGGCGGGTCTCTGTATTCCAGCACCATGGTGGCGCGGGGAAAACCGCATCCCGATCTGTTCCTGCTTGCGGCCTCGCGCATGGGGGTATTACCCGGCCGTGCGGTGGTCATTGAGGATAGCGCCCCCGGAGCCGCGGGCGCCTGCGCGGCGGGTATGCGTGTGCTGGCCTACGCAGGGGACGAGGAAAGCGAAACGGACAGGTTGCGCGCGGAAGGAGCGGAGATATTCGCGGATATGGCTCAGTTGCCCGGGCTTTTGGGAATTTGATCCAGGAAGGGGCGAAACGGGTCAACATGCACTTGGGGGTTACATGTTGACCCTCACACGCCTGTTACGGCGCGCCAGCAATTGTGGGATGAAACAATTGCCTAGATAATGATAGTATATAACTATAAAAAAAACCATAAAAGTTGAGGTGCCCTGGCCGGTTCTGCAGATATTTTAGGCGCTTGATTTGTTGGATATTCCAAGCTTTTCATGTAAATAATCTGTATGACCATAAGTTTCCGGTCTGAACATCAGCCATGGAATAATGCCGCTGCGCCGTGTAAGTTGCGCCCCGGCTTGTGTAATTGTTGCAGGCGAATCGGTTAGGTGGAGGGATCAAGATGGCGGTAACGCAATATCAGCACGGCAAAATGGATATTTCTTCGAATCGTGAAATGTGGAAGACATTTGTGCTTCTTACAAAATGGCTGACAGGCAGTGTGGTTATTATTGTGGGGCTGATGGCGATTTTTCTGGCCTGACTATGTCTGCATATTTGTGGCGGGCCGGTTTTTCCGGCCAGCCATCTGGGTACTGATCTCATGAAAATCTCAATCCTGCGGGAACGTCTGGCGCACGAAACACGCGTCGCGGGAACGCCCGAGACCGTGCGAAAGCTTGTGGCCCTCGGGCTTGAGGTCTGTATAGAACGGGGCGCGGGCAAGGCCGCGTTCATGACAGACGAGACGTATAAGGAGGCAGGCGCCAGGCTGGCGGATACAGCAAGGGCGGCGCTGTCGGACGCCGACATCATTTTTTGCGTGCAGCGCCCAAATCCGGATGATCTGGTGCATTTCAAACTCGGAGCCATGCTGATCGGCATGTTGACGCCGTTTCAGGACCCTGCCGGGATTGCGGCCTACGCCGCGCATCAAATTAATGCCTTTGCCATGGAACTGATGCCCCGGATAACCCGTGCACAGTCCATGGATGTGTTGTCGTCACAGTCCAATCTTGCCGGTTACCGCGCTGTGATCGAAGCCTGTTATGTTTTCGCCCGGGCCATGCCGATGATGATGACGCCGGGCGGCACCATTGCGCCTGCGCGCGTCCTGGTGATGGGGGCCGGCGTGGCGGGTTTGCAGGCGATCGCGACTGCGCGCCGCCTGGGGGCTGTGGTCAGCGCGACCGACGTGCGTCTTGCCGCCAAGGAACAGGTAGAGAGTCTGGGCGGCAAATTTGTGATGGTCGACAGTGAGGCCATGGCGCAGGCGGAAACCGAAGGCGGTTACGCGCGTGAAATGAGTGAGGAGTTCAAATGCAAGCAGGCGGCGCTTATCGCTGAAACGCTGGCCAAGCAGGATATCGCCATCTGTACAGCGCTGATTCCCGGCCGCCGCGCCCCCGTTTTGATTACCGAAGAGATGGTGCGCAGCATGAAGCCGGGATCGGTCATTGTTGATCTGGCGGCGGAGCAGGGCGGCAATTGCGCCCTGAGCCAGGAGGGCGAATGTGTGGAATTTGGGGGTGTCACGATTATCGGTTATCGCAACATGCCGGGCCGCCTGGCGACAGACGCTTCCTCCCTTTATGCCAAAAATCTGTTGAATTTCCTCACGCCGTTGATAGGGGCGGATGGCGCCCTGATGATCGACTTGCAGGATGAAATCATCCGGGAAACGGCGTTGACCCGTGGAGGCCAGATCGTCCATGCGTCCCTGCAAACCGAAGTTGCCTGAAGCCCAACGCGAAGAGACGGAAACAGAATATGGAAGTTGATCCCTTTATATTCCGGCTATCAATCTTCGTTCTGGCGATTTTCGTAGGTTATTATGTGGTATGGAGCGTCACGCCAGCGCTGCACACGCCGCTGATGGCCGTCACCAACGCCATCTCCTCTGTGATTGTGGTGGGTGCGCTGCTGGCGGCGGGAGCAAGCGCCGCGGGCGTGCCAGAAGCCGATGCAATGATTTCAAAGGCCATGGGGTTCAGTGCGCTGGTGCTGGCGTCGGTGAATATATTTGGCGGTTTTCTGGTTACCCAGCGCATGCTGGCCATGTACAAGAAAAAACAGAAATAGCAAGCCGGGCCCCGGTTCCAGGAAACGATAGTGAACGCTAATCTCGCTGCTCTGGCCTATCTCGCTTCGGGGATTTTGTTCGTCCTGGCGCTGCGTGGCCTGTCATCGCCCGAAACGTCGCGGCGCGGGAACCTGTTCGGCATGCTGGGCATGGCGATTGCGATTGCCACATCACTGCTGACGCTGGGAAATTATGATGGCCTGACCTGGGGTTTGATTCTGGCCGGGCTTGGAATTGGCGGGTCTGCGGGCGCGTTGATTGCCCGGCGCATCACCATGACGGCCATGCCGCAGCTGGTGGCGGCGTTTCATAGCCTGGTCGGACTGGCGGCCGTGCTGGTGGCGGGTTCGGCGCTCTATACGCCGCAGGCCTTCGGTTTGGGCGCGCCCGGCGGCATCAGGCCCGCCAGTCTGATAGAAATGTCGCTGGGCGCCGCTATCGGTGCCATTACGTTTTCCGGCTCACTGATCGCATTCAGCAAATTGCAGGGCGTGGTTTCCGGCGCGCCAGTGGCGTTTCGCGGCCAGCATTTGGTGAACGCGCTGCTTGGACTGGTGCTTGTGGGCGTGATTATCATGTTTTGCAGCAGCGAATCCCACGCGGGGTTCTGGGGGCTTACGGCGCTTGCCCTGATACTGGGGGTCACGCTGATCATTCCCATCGGCGGCGCGGATATGCCGGTTGTGGTGTCGATGCTGAATTCCTATTCCGGCTGGGCGGCGGCGGGGATCGGTTTTACCCTCGAGAACTCGGCCCTGATCATCACCGGCGCCCTGGTGGGGTCGAGCGGGGCAATCCTTTCCTACATTATGTGCAAGGGAATGAATCGCTCCTTCTTCAGCGTTATCCTGGGCGGCTTTGGAACCGCTACGGAAAGTGCAGCCAGCCGCGGCATCGAAGCCCGACCGGTCCGGCGCGGCAGCGCGGAAGATGCCGCATTTATTTTACGTAACGCCGGTTCGGTGATCATCGTGCCGGGTTATGGCATGGCGGTGGCGCAGGCCCAGCATGCGCTGCGAGAAATGGCCGAGATTTTGAAACGCGAGGGCGTCAAGATCAGCTACGCCATTCACCCCGTCGCCGGGCGCATGCCGGGGCATATGAATGTATTGCTGGCGGAAGCCAATGTTTCCTACGATGACGTATTTGAACTGGAAGACATCAATAGTCAGTTCCCGGCCGCGGATGCGGCCTTTGTGATCGGGGCCAATGACGTCACGAACCCGGCCGCCAAGACCGACCGCGGCAGCGCCATTTACGGCATGCCGATATTGGATGTGGAAAAGGCGCGCACCGTATTGTTTGTCAAGCGCGGCATGGGCTCCGGCTATGCCGGGGTCGAGAATGAACTGTTCTTCCGCGATAACACCATGATGCTGTTCGCAGACGCCAAGAAAATGGTCGAGGATATTGTCAAGGCGCTACAACATTAGCGCATATTGCGCAACGCCCTACGCCGGGTCATAGTGAACGCATGGCAATCAGAAAAATAGCGCGCATGGGGCATCCGGTTTTACGAAAAACGGCTGCGCCTGTCACAGATACACGGGATCCTGAAATTCAGCGGCTGATTGATGACATGATTGAAACCATGATCGACGCCAATGGGGCGGGCTTGGCGGCGCCGCAGATATATGAGTCCCTGCGGGTGGTGATTTTTCAGGCCCCGGGTGAACGTGCCGGCGTAGGCGCGGGCGAGGAGGCCTATGATCACACCGCCCCGCTGACCGTGCTGATCAATCCGGTGATCGAGGTGCTGGGGCCGGACCGGCAGACCGGCTGGGAGGGGTGCCTGTCCGTTCCGGGCCTGCGCGGGGCAGTGCCACGGCACAATCTTATCCGCTATTCGGGCCTGGATCGCGCGGGGGAGCCGCTTTCGCGCGTTGCGCGCGGCTTTCACGCCCGTGTGGTACAGCATGAGTGCGACCATCTTGATGGCATTCTTTATCCGCAACGTATGGAGGATCTCGGTCTGCTGCTGTTTGAGAGCGAAATGGCCGACTTTATGGACGCGCATCAAAGGCCGGAACGCGAATGACAGAAGCCGGCCATCCGGCCCAGGACTATCTGGCGCCCGTGCGTGAGGCGGTGCTGGCCGCGGCCCTGCCGCATGTGCCATTTGACGGCTGGTCGGATGTGGTTCTGGAGCGGGCGATTCAGGATGCGGGAGCGGATGCAGGCCTTGCCCTGCTGGCGTTTCCTGATGGGGTCAGGGATTTACTGGGCGTCTTCTGGGCTTCGCGCGACACTGCGCTGGTTCAGGAAATTTCTTTTCGCAATCTGCATAATTTGCGGCTGTCGGCGCGTGTTACAGAGGCGCTGAAGATTTATCTTGAACTGCTGCGCCCGCATCGCGAGGCCGTCCGCAGAGCGCTTGCGGTTCAGGCACTGCCCCCGAATGTGCCGGGGGCGCTGGCGCAACTTTACCGCACAGTGGATGCGATTTGGCGGGCGGCGGGCGATCAGTCGACAGATTTTAATTTTTACAGCAAGCGGGCGGTGCTGGCCGCCGTCGTGGCGTCGATCGTCACGCATTGGCTGGGCGAGGGTGGTACGAATGCAGAGGCGATGGATGCGTTTATCGAGCGGCGCGTCGCCAATGTTCTGCAATTCGAGAAAGTGAAGGCCCGCCTGGGGGCGCTCAGCCGGCATGTACCGTCGCCCGCGCCATTATTGGGACGGTTGGCGGCACGGCTGTCCGGGGCGCGGCGCTGGCCCTGAGCAAGTATCATGGCGGTTGAGGAGATAGATTATCTCGACCCTGTTCAGGCTTTTGGCCCGTGGGCGGGACGGCCCTGGTCCATGCTGCTGGATTCGGCGCGGCTGGATGGAGGCATGGGGCGTTACAGCTTCGTCTGCGTTAATCCTGTCAGTACGCTGATTGCCGGGGATGGCCTGCTGATGCTGGACGGCGAACCTGTCGCCGGTGATCCGTTTGTGCAGTTGGAAGCGCTGCTCGCGCGCGGTCAATGCGCAACGCTCCCGGGACTGCCGCCGTTTCAGGGTGGGGCCGCGGGTTATCTCGGATATGAAATGGGGCGCTATCTGGAGCGGGTTCCGGTTCAAGGCATTGATGATATGCGCACGCCCGATATGGCGTTTGGCCTTTATGATCAGCTTATTGCGTTTGACGGCATGGAGCGGCGCGCATGGCTGATTGCGCACGATCTGGGCGCGGTCGATGCGGATGGACGGCGGGCGTGTTTGCGCGACGCGGTGGCGGCAGCACGGTTGGCGCCTTTGCCGCCCACTGCCGAAAGCATTAATGCAGGTCCCTGGAAGGTGAATTTCACCCGCGAAGCTTATGAACGCGCCGTTGCACGGGTGATTGAATACATTCTGGCCGGGGACATTTTCCAGGCCAATATTGCGCAGCGTTTTACAGTGGAACTGGGCGCCGGATTTGATCGGGCGGCCTGCTACCGGCGCCTGCGTGAGGTGAATGCCGCGCCATTTTCCGCCTTTATGGAGCTCGGGGATTTCGCCATTGCCTCCAGCTCCCCGGAGCGGTTTTTGAAACTGGCGGACGGAAAAATCGAGGCGCGCCCGATCAAGGGGACGCGGCCGCGCGGGGCGACGCCCGAACGGGACGCCGAACTGATGCGTGAATTGGAGCAAAGCGAAAAGGACCGCGCCGAAAATGTGATGATTACAGATCTGCTGCGCAATGATCTCAGCCGCGTCTGTCAGGATGGCAGTATCGACGTGCCCTCGCTTTGCAGGCTGGAAAGCTTTGCCACCGTGCATCATCTGGTCTCGACCGTCACCGGATTATTGCGGCCCGGTACAGGGCCCGTTGACGTACTCCGCGCGGCGTTTCCGGGCGGCTCGATCACCGGCGCACCAAAAATCCGGGCCATGCAGATCATCGCAGAGACAGAGCCGCATATTCGCGGCCCCTATTGCGGGGCGATCGGGTATATTGGCTTTGACGGGAGCATGGACCTGAACATCGCCATTCGCACGATCGTCATGAATGCGCGCCAGGCGGTGTTTCACGCAGGCGGGGGTATTGTCGCGGATTCACAACCCGGTGAGGAATATCGCGAGAGCCTCGACAAGGCGCGGGCCCTGTTCATGGCCTTCGGACTGACGCCGCCATGATTTTGCTGATCGATAATTATGACAGCTTTGTGCACAATCTGGCGCGCTATGTTGGCGAGCTTGGTTATACGCGCCGCATTGTGCGCAATAACGCCATCAGCATTGATGAAATCCGCGCGCTGTCGCCGCAGGCAGTTATTCTGTCGCCCGGGCCCTGCGGGCCCGATCAGGCGGGCATATCGCTCGAACTTGTCCGGCGGCTGGCGCCGGATATTCCCATACTGGGCGTTTGCCTGGGGCATCAGGTGATCGCACAGGCGTTTGGCGGCACGGTGCGCCGCGCCCGCCAGCCGCGTCATGGCAAGGCGTCGAGGGTGCATCATGACGGCACAGGCCTGTTCACCGGCCTGCCCGATCCGTTCGTCGCCGGGCGTTATCATTCGTTGGCCGTGGATGTGGCGCCGGGTGCGCCGCTGCGCGTAACGGCCTGTGCGGAGGATGGCGAGATCATGGCGCTGTCGCATAGTTCTTTTCCTGTTTATGGGGTGCAGTTTCATCCCGAATCCGTTCTTACGGAAGGCGGCCACGCCCTGCTCGGCAATTTTCTGCGGTTGGCGGATAGCTGGAATTATGATCACACAGGGGACGCGGCATGAAGTGCTGGCTGAACGGGGCCTTCTGCGCCCTCGAGGACGCCCGCATCGCGCCTGATGACCGCGGTTTTTTGTTAGGTGACGGCATTTTTGAAACCCTGCTGGCAGACGGTGGCGACGTGCGTCATGCCGGGCTGCATCTGGCGCGCCTGTCTGGCGCCGCGCGATTGCTGGGCATCAAGGGGACCTATTCACAGACGGCGATTATGGCCGCCATGCGGCGTCTGCTGCGCGAAAACGGGCTTCAGCAGGACCGGGCGGCGCTCCGTTTGACCTTGACACGGGGGACTGGGGCGCGGGGCGCGGCGCCGCCAGCAGACGCCAAACCCACACTGTTGCTGACGGCCGTTTCCATTCCGCCGCCTCCGTCCAGTCTGCGGGCCATCGTGTCGTCCTATATCAGAAACGAAAAATCAGTCAGCTCACGGATCAAAAGCCTGAATTATCTGGATAATGTCATGGCCAGAAACGAGGCCACTGCCAGGAACCTGGATGAGGCGCTGATGTGCAACGGCGCGGGCATGCTTGCGTCGGCCAGCACGGCCAATTTATTTCTGGTGACGGGCGGTGTGCTGCGAACGCCGTCCGTGGACGAGGGCGCGCTGCCTGGCATCACGCGCGGGCGCGTTATTCAGGCGGCCGCCATGCAACATATCGAGGTGCGGGAAGGCGGCATCACACGAGACACTTTGAGAGAGGCTGCCGAAGCATTTCTGACCAATGCGCTGATCGGCGTGTGCCCACTTGTGGAAATTGACGGCAGCCCGATCGGCGGCGGTGTTGAAGGGCCGCTAACGCATAAATTAAGAGTCTAGCACAGTTCCCGGATGGCCTGGGACGCCACCACATGCCCGCCCATATAGCGCTCGTAATTTCTTTCCACATCGCCAAGGCGGTAAAGATAATTCACCATCATGCCGTGCGATTGTGTCATGCCCCTGTCCGAATGATCGCCCAGCCAGTTTATGCGCTCGACACGCGCCCCATTGCTAAGGTGAAAATGCGCCACCGGGTCCCTGGCGCGTCCTGCCGCGCTGCGTTGCCGGTATAGATAATGCGCACAAAGCCGTGTCAGGGGCGCCCGCAGCGCCAGGGCCTTGCGGGGTTCAACGGGCCACAGCCTGTCGCTCAGCAGGGCCTGCAGGGCGGTGTCCGCCTGTTTGGTGCCGGTAAGCGCCGTCATTTGCAGTGTCTCGGTTACTGGCAACAGCCGGTTGACCTCGCCGCTCACGCAAATCCCGGTCAGCCAGGCCGCAAAGCCCGGTATCGGTGACAGCGTGGCGAATGTTTTCAGATTCGGAAATTCGATCTGCAATTCACCAACGACGCGCTTGATCAGAAATTCCCCGAAGCTGACACCTGCCAGCCCGGACTGGGCGTTGGAGATCGAATAAAATATCGCGGTGTCGGCCTCGGCTGCGTTGTCGGAGGGGGATGTTTCATCCAGCAATTTCTGTACATTTCCGGCCATGCCGTTGACCAGCGCGACCTCGACAAAAATCAGCGGCTCTTCCGGCATGGACGGGTGGAAAAAAGCAAAACAGCGGCGGTCTGAATCAAGCCGATTCTTCAGATCACTCCAGGAGCGGATTTCATGGACGGCTTCATAGCTGATCAGTTTTTCAAGCAGTTCGGCAGGCGAACGCCAGTCGATGCTACGCAATTCAAGAAAGCCTGCGTCAAACCAGGAGGCCAGCAGCGAACGCATTTCCCGCCCCAGCGGCGCCAGTTGGGCGTCAGTGCGTGTCAGGCGCAGCATGTCGGCGCGGAGATCAACCAGAAACTTCACGCCGCCTTCAATGCTGTTGAATCGTTTCAGCAGGCGCATTCTCGGAGATTCCAGCCCCTCGCGCATCGCCTCTTCGGCGGCAATCAGCTCGTCGCCTTTGGCCTGCGCCAGTTTCTGCGCCAGTTCCCGCGCGGCGGCATGGTCCACATCATAATGCACGGCCAGAATATTCAGAAACCGCTGCCGTCCGGTATCGTTCAGCATTTGGTAGATATGCCCGATTTCGGCCGCCATACTGCGGGCGGCGACTTCACCGCCCCGCGCCGCCAGGCAGGCGTCGATCCGTCCCCGCAACCAGCGCAAATCATCATCCGGCAGGGTCGGGCGGACGGTTTTTGTAATGGCGATGCGCGCTGCGCCGGTCAGGCCGCGAAGGGCGCGGGCGATCCTGCGGCCTGTCAGGGTCAAAAAGCGAGATGAGGCCGTACCTTTTTGCGGGGTCGATTCGTTTGGCATGATAGGTCAATCTAACCGGAATGTTTTAAGCAATGATGTCGGGATATAGCTGATCCTGTATTCTGGCTATCTCGTCCCGCAATCTCAGTTTCTTTTTCTTGAGCCGCTGCAACTGCAACTGGTCAAAACGCACCGTCGCCTGGAGCGCGTCGATTGCCGCGTCAAGATCACGGTGCTCCAGACGCAATTCTTGCAAACGGGCGGTTAAATTTTCCTTGTCCAGCATCCCGGACATTTAGCATAAAATTCCGCAGCCGTCTCATTCTGGCGGGTTACGTTTCCCCCCAGCGCGGCAGGGCCGGAATTTCCAGATCGAATAAATCGAGTATCCGGCCCAGATTATGTTCCACCATGTCGGCCAAACCGGCGGGTCTGGTGTAGAAGGCCGGCATGGGGGGCGCGATAATCGCGCCCATTTCGGACAGCTGGGTCATGGTCCGCAAATGCCCGGTATGCAGCGGCGTCTCACGCACCATCAGCACCAGCCTGCGGCGCTCCTTCAGCACGACGTCGGCAGCACGCGTGAGAAGATTTGAGGTTACGCCCGTGGCGATTTCCGCCATGGTGCGCACCGAACAGGGGGCCACGATCATCCCCAGCGTCCGATAGGAACCGCTGGCGATAGGGGCCGCTATATCGCCGATGCGGTAATGCCGGAACGCTTTGCCGGTTATCTGGGGCAGGGTATAATCGGTTTCCTCGGCAATGGTGATCATCCCCGGGCGGGAGATGACCAGATGGGTTTCGATGCCCAGATCAGCCAATATTTCAAGCAAACGGATGCCATAGATGACGCCGGTGGCCCCGCTGATGCCCACAATGATGCGGGTCTTTTGAGCGTTTGGGTATGCGTCCGTCCTTTCGGACCCCGCTCCCGATTGCCGCAAAAATTCCTCCGGGGACATTTGCAATATCCTGGCGAAGGCGCCGGCCCAGTCCAGCCTCAAGGGCTGCCTACCCTGCAGAATGCGGCTGACGACGGCCCGGTCACGTCCAATCGCCTGAGCGAGCTGCTCCTGAGTCACCCCCATGGATTTGAGTTTTTGTTTGATCCAGTTCGTTTTCATTCCTTAAATATGAGATAAACTCAAATAATGTCAAATATTATAGGGGCTGACTTTTGGATGGAATCATGGTTCACTGACAATTCTGAACCAAGGAGGAGGATCGGCCATGGGCCTTGAATCAGAAATTAATGCGCTTCAGAAAGAGCATGACCGCCTGGACGGTCTCATTGCCCGGGAGCTTAAGCATCCAGGCAGCGATGATCTCGAACTTACCCACATGAAACGCGAAAAGCTGCGTCTAAAGGATGAAATTGTCGGCCTGTCGCAGCAGTTGCATGCCGAGGCAGGCTAAACTGCGGCGAAACTAGCCAGGCTTCCGGCCGAGGCAAAGGACGAACGGTGAGGTTAGGCGGTTGGGTCTCAGACCCAACAGGGGGCCCAGCGCCCATAGCGGCGCGGAAAGGGCGAGCTTGAGCACCTGCAATGGCCGGCTGCCGATTATCCTCTCGATGACGCCGAACTGAATGACCCCCAGATGGGCCAGCAGCGCATATCGCGCGTCCAGTATCTCCAGACCAGCGTCTGCATGCGCCTGAGCCAGTTGCTCGCAACTCAGGGGTATGTGTGTTTCGTAGAGCGGGCGGTCAAACAGCCGCTGGAGGCGGCCCAGAGGCCCGGTCATGTTCGGCACCAGCGTTATCATCAGGCCGCCTGGCTTCAGAAAGCGGGCGCAGGCGGCTATGGCCCCCGCCGTATAGGTGAAATGCTCCACTAGCCCGTTGGAAAAGACAATGTCATATTTATCCAGATGATCCGAAGGCGGATTAAATATATCCGCCAGATGTACATGGCCCGCAATTCCCATCCGATCGAGCAGCTGCTGTGTGGCGGCGCATCCGGGCGGCGAATAGTCGAGGCCTGAAATCTGACAGCCGTGGAACTGATGAAAATAGGCCAGCCAGCGCGATCCGGCGCAGCCAAGTTCGATCAGCAGCTTTCCCTGCGGGTTTTCGCGGGTCAGCACCCGGGCGAAAATCTGGTGCAGGTGCCGGTAGGCATAATTGCGTAATCCGCGTTTGTTCGGATCAATCGGCGTAAGCGGCGGGATGCGCTGCCACAGCCCGTTCCAGTATTCCGCCCGGGTGATCGGCTTTGCATCACTCATGGCGCTGGATTTCCGGTAGCGTCTGTTTGAAGTGACGACGCGGGTTCCCGGGCTTTTGCGGCCTGCGGCATATAAAAAAGCGCCGCTGCATAGGTGGCGGCAAACAGGAGTAAAAAAACGATTGCGGTAGCGGCTGCAATTCCGGGCGCACCCAGTGTGTGCATCATTATTCTGTTCAGCCCCACATTCAGCACGGCCGCGGCAAAGGAAAATATCAGGAGAAGACGATTATGTTTCAGCGTTGCCAGCACCTGCGCCAGAACGATCCAGCCCAGATAAAAAGGAATTTGCAGAATATAATAGGCCTGCACGGCGGCGACGCTGTGCGTGTCCGCACTGGTGAACTGGCCGTGTTGAAACATGATCTGTATCAGCGGCAGGCTGAACCATGAAACGAACAGGCACACCGGCGCCGCCAGCACGAGGGTCAGCACCAGACAATGGCGCATCAACCTGCGCAACCCCGCCCAGTCCATCGCCGCCGCGAGCGACGCAAAAGCGGGCAGCACCGCCGCACCCAGCGCCAGTGCGCCTGCCGATCCGATCAGGGATACCAGCCGCCCGCCAAAAATGATTCCGGTAATGGCGCCGGTTCCAAGCGTCGCCGCCATCGCCTGATCGGCGGCGGGAATCAGGCCCATAATGGCCGCACCCGTAAACAGCAGGGCAAAGCCGCGCACCAGACCATCATCATAGGTGCGGATAAGACGTGGACGAATCAATAATCCGCGCCGGCGCAGAATGAAGCCCAGCGCCACGCATTCGAGCACCGCACCCAGCAGCACCCCGTTCACGAAGGCCCACGCGCCATGCGACTTTGCATAAGTGAACAGCATGAAAATCGTGACCGCCGGTGTGAGCACCGGCACGCAGGCAGGAAGCGCTAGGCTGCCCTGGGAATTGGCGATCGCCGTCCACAATGCGGCCAGGCCCGACAGCGGCACCAGCAGGCATAATAAAGGCAGCCAGATTTGCGCCAGCGCCGCCTTTTCCGGCGTTAAATGCGGCGTGAGAAAAGGCAGATAGAGGGACCCCGCCAGCGCAGCCAGCAGACCAAGACCGCAAAAGCCAATTATCCCCGCCGCATTGGCGTGGCCAATCAGGGCGCGCAGGCCTGCCTCACCGGCACTTTGCCGCGCCCTGATCAGTATGGGAATAATTGCCGCGCCGGCGCAGGCGATTACGGCGAAAAACAAATAGGATGGCACCAGATAGGCGATCAGAAACACATCCAGATCTGCGCTGACGCCAAACACCGCCGCGGCCGCGACTTCGCGGCCAAGCGAAATAACGCGCACCAAAAGGGTGACAAGGCCAACGACGCCCGCGCTTTTGATGACGCCGCTCAGAAGGATCGGACGCTGCACCTCTGTTACGCCGGCTGGCGCAGGCGTCGGATATTTTCGGCATAGGCCCCCGGCCCGCCGGTGAAGGTGGCGGTACCCGCGACCAGCACATCCGCGCCGGCCAGCATGGCCTGCTTTGCGGTATCGAAATTGATGCCGCCATCCACTTCGAGATCTATCTCCTTGCCCAGCGCATCGATTCGTGCGCGCAGGGCGCGGATTTTATCCAGCTGGCTGGCGATAAATTTCTGGCCGCCAAAGCCCGGATTGACGCTCATCACCAGCACCAGATCCAGATCGGGCAGCAGATATTCCACGGCCCCCACCGGCGTGCCCGGGTTCAGCGCCAGCCCAGCCTTTTTGCCCAGCCTTTTGATTTCCTGAAGCGTACGGTGAATATGCGGCCCGGCCTCCGGGTGCACGGTGATGATGTCGGCGCCCGCATCGGCAAACGCCACCAGCCAGGCATCCGCAGGCGCGACCATCAGATGCACATCGAAAATCTTGCTGCTGTGGGGGCGCAGGGCGCGCACCACGTCGGGGCCGATGGTGATGTTGGGCACAAAATGCCCATCCATGACATCGATATGAATATAGTCGGCTCCCGCCGCGCCCACGGCCGCGACCTCTTCGCCCAGCCGCGCAAAATCGGCGGACAGAATGGAAGGGGCAATGCGGACAGGCTGCTGCATGGCCCGTGTGTATCAGCTTGGCTCGCCGGGAGCAATTCGGTTTTGTTTATTCGCCTTACCCAACGAACCGTTGATAATCGACGATCAGTCCGGCGACGGCGGCGGAGACGAGTTTTTCGCCATCGACCGGATTGGCCAATGCGGGGTCGGAGCCGATGCGGCCATCGGGGAAACTGGCGCGGTAATCGATCGCGTTGGTAAACCGCCCATTGGGCGCAATGCGTGGTTCCAGCGCCGCCGATTTGATGAGTTCGGGATAGGCGTACTGGGTGATCGCCACTTCCGACGGGGTGGCGTGGCTGCCATGGCCTTCGGGATAGAGCTTCTGGCACAGCGCATGCACATTTTCATACTGCCACCAGCTTTGTACACGGCACTGCAACGCATCATTCCCGTCAAGGCCGGGATTGACCTCTTCGGTAATTTCTAGCGCCGCCTTGTTCAGCGAGACAATATTGCCGCCATGCCCATTAAAAAAGTAAATCCGGCGGAAGCCATGTTGGGCCAGCGACACCGCCCATTCGCGTATCGCTGCAATAAAAGTTTCCGGGCGCAGGCTCATCGACCCGGCAAAGCCCATATGATGCGCCGCCACACCCACCGGAAAGGCCGGTGCCACAAGGATGCCCGCCACCATCCCGGCGCGCTGCGCGATCAGTTCCGCGCTGATGGTATCGGTGCCGATCAATCCGGTCGGCCCATGCTGTTCGGTGGACCCCACGGGAACGATAATGCCCTGGCTGCGCGTCAGATAGGCGTCAATCTCCTGCCAGGTGCACAGCGCCAGTTGCATCTTACTTCAGATGAAAGACGGGTTTGCGTTTTTCGGTCATGGCGCGCACGGCTTCCTTGTGATCCTGGCTGTTCCAGCATTGGTTGATGCGCGCCTTAATGGTTTCACTGTCGGCGCCGCCGCGCGCCAGTTCATTCAGCGATTGTTTCATGGTCTGCACCGACAGGGGGGCCAGCGCGGAAATGTCATTCACCAGTTCCTGTGTGCGGTGGGCCAGCTGATCGCGCGGCACCAAATAATCGATGAAGCCCATCGCCAGGATGGCGTCGGCGTCGAAGGCTTCAACCGCCAGCAGGATGCGTTTGGCCGCGCTCAGGCCCACGCGGCTGATAAAACGCATCAGGCCTTTTTCAGGATAGTGAATGCCCAGCCGCGAGGGTGGCACGAACATGCGCATGCCTTCCACCCCGATGCGAAAATCACAGCACAGCGACAATTCGCCGCCGCCGCCATAGACGCCGCCGTTCAGCATGCAGATTGTCGGCAGCCGGAAATTTTCCAGCGTGTCGGTCAGATCCTCGAACGGGTTTCCCCTGAAGCTGCGGTCGGCAAGCTCATTCAGGAAGGCGCCGGAGCAGAAACTTTTTTCTCCCGAACCGGTCAGGACCAGCACGCGCAGGCTACTGTCCTCGTCCAGTGTGATGAGCGCCTCGCGCAGGGTGACCATATCTTGCTGCGACAGGGAATTGTGCCGCTCCGGCCGGTTTAGGGTCAGCGTGGCGCAACCATCCGCCACGCTCAGCAGCAATCCGGGACCAAAATCTTGTGTGGCGTGTTCAGGCATGGGGCGTTCCAGACGGTTAGGTTAGCAGGTGCGCGTAATATGGCACGCGGCGGCGCAAATGTCGCGGGTGTTGCGGGCGGGCCTATTCCAGCCCCTCGCGCAGCAGCTCCAATTCCAGCCAGCGGTGTTCCGACGCCGCCAGATCGGTGCTCAGCGCCTCAAGTTGCGCCGCCAGTCTGGCAAAGCCTTCCGGATCACGGATAAAAAGTCCGCGGTCCGCCAGTTTTGTCTGAGTGGCTTTGATCTTGCCGGCCAATTGCGCCATGCGTGCGGGTAGGGTTTCGAGCGCATGCTTGTCCTTGAAACTCATCCGGGCTCTGGCGGGTGCCGCAACCGCGGCGGCGGCATCGGGCGGTGAGGATTTTTTGGCGTTGGCTTTGGGCGGCGTGAGCGCGGCGAAGCCATGGCCGCGTTGCGCCAGCATGTCGGAGTAACCGCCCGCATATTCGTTCCAGCGCCCGCCGCCTTCGGACACGATCACCGATGTCGCTATCCGGTCGATAAAGTCGCGGTCATGGCTGACGAGCAGCACGGTGCCTGAATAGTCGGCCAGCATTTCCTGCAACAGATCGAGGGTTTCGATATCAAGATCATTGGTTGGCTCGTCCAACACCAGCAGATTGGAGGGCAGAGCCAGCGCGCGCGCCAGCAACAGCCGCCCGCGTTCGCCGCCCGACAATACGCCCACCGGCGCCAAGGCCTGATCGGGCGTAAACAGAAAATCTTTCAGATAGCTCATGACATGTCTGGTGGTCTGTCCGGCAATGGTCAGGCTGTCGCCGCCGCCCGGGTTGATGGTTTCCTGAAGGCTGGCTGACGGGTCCAGACTGTCGCGGCGCTGATCGAGGCCGGCCATCTGCACCGTCTCGGCCACACGCACCCGTCCGGTATCGGGCGTCATTTCGCCCGTCAGCAGTTTAAGCAATGTGGTTTTTCCCACGCCATTGGGGCCCAGCAGGCCCACACGATCGCCGCGCTGAACGCGCAGGCTGAAATCCCGCACCAGCAGGCGCGGACCATAGGCTTTGGAAATAGTGGAGGCCTCGATAATCAGCTTGCCCGCATTGTCGGCCGGGCTGACCGTCAGTTTCACATTGCCGGTGACGCGGCTCTGGGTGCGGCGTTGCTCCCGCAACCCCGCCAAAGCGCGCAAGCGGCCCTGGTTGCGTTTGCGCCGGGCGGTCACGCCATAGCGTATCCAGTCTTCCTCCATGGCGATCTTGCGGTCCAGTTTATGCTGATCGCGTTCCTCCTGCTCCAGCACAGTATCGCGCCACGCTTCGAATTCACCAAAGCCCAGCCCCAGATGGCGGATGGCGCCGCGATCCAGCCACAGCGTTTCGCGCGACAGGTTTTGCAGAAATCTCCGGTCATGGCTGACCATCACAATAGCCCCGCGCATGGCGGCAAGTTCGTTTTCCAGCCATTCAATAGCGGGCAGATCGAGATGATTGGTCGGTTCGTCGAGCAGCAGGATATCGGGCTGTGGGGCCATGACCTGAGCCAGCGCGGCGCGGCGCGCCTCTCCGCCAGACAGGGTTGCCGGGTCAGCCCGCCCGTCCAGGCCCAATGACGAGAGCAGATAATCCACCCGATGGGCGTCATCGCCATGGGTCAACCCTGCCGCAGCAAAGGCATGGACTGTTTCAAATCCGCCAAGATCAGGTTCCTGCGGCAGATAGCGCAATGTCGTGCCGCCGGATACGATGCGTTCGCCATTGTCTGGCGTAATCAGGCCAGCGGCGATTTTCAGCAGCGTCGATTTACCGGAACCGTTGCGCCCCACCAGGCACAGCCTTGCCCCCGCCATGACCTGCATTCTGGCGTCGCGTAACAATTGTGCGCCGCCCAGACGGGCGCTGATATTCTGCAGAAACAGTAATGGGGCCGCCATAGAGGCTTGATATCCTATTTCTTTGGAGCGGGGGCGTGAATCTTGGCGCTTCCGGAGGCGGCCGGAAGCGGCTATGTTATCCAGCCAGTCACGTGTGGTGTCAACAAGCCGCCGGGCCGGGGCAGGGGAACAATAATAGAAAGTCAGCTTGGCGTGCGAAACCATCTCCGGTTCTTTAATCTATGGCTGCAAAACCCAACCCATATTGGTGCCGTGGTCCCGAGCGGTAAAAGTCTGGGCGCGGCGATGGCCGCTGAAATCGACCCGGCGTCTGCGGGCGCTGTTGTCGAGCTTGGGGGCGGCACCGGCAGCATCACAGCTGCTTTATTGCGCCGGGGAATTGCGCGGGGCGATCTGGTCGTCGTGGAGCGTGAGCCGTCGCTTTGTGAAATTATGCGCGAGCGGTTTCCAGACATCAGGGTGATCTGCGGGGATGCACGGGAACTGGGGCAATTGCTTGCAACGGCCGGGATCACCCATGTCAAGGCAGTGGTATCGGGTTTGCCGCTGCTGTCACTGTCAAAATCGGTGGAAGGCGCTATTTTACAGCAATGCTTTGCGGTGCTGCCCCCGGACGGGTTCATGGTCCAGTTTACCTATGTGCCGCGCCCCCCGGTTACCCGTTCCGTGGCGGTTGGCCTCAATCTAAAGGCCGCACGCGTCGGTTGGGTTCTGGATAACTTCCCCCCCGCCTCTGTCTGGGTGTACCGGCGCGAGGTGCAGGAACAGTCAGGTATCCGGCGAAGCGCCTAATTTCTGGATTCAAGTTCCTTGCCAAGATAGATGACCTTGCGTCGCTGAATGGGGCTGGCTGGGGATATGGCCGCCGCGCCAAGCCGTAGCTGTCCGTCTTTCATATCAATCCCAAGCAGCGCATAAGCGGCAGACATCATCCGGGCCGCGGCGCCGGAAATCATGTCCGCGATCAAGGGGCCAAGAGACGCGTGAATCGCCACCAGAAGCAGCAGGCCGAGCACCCGCATATCGCTGGTCCAGCGGCGATCCATCATCACGCCCACACCTGAAAAAAGGACCAGGTTAAACAGAAACAGCATCAGGGCGCGGCCCAGTACGACCGCTAAATCCTGGCCGGCGCCGCCAAATGCCATCACCCCGCCGAGCTGCGCCAGCAGGGGGTCGGTCCCAAGCCCCAGCAACATGTTGAACAGAACCGGCGCCAGCAAATAAAATAGTGACCGGTTGGCTGGTGGATGCCGCCGCCGGGCCAGCCCCCAGATTACAACACCGAAATAGCCAATAACGGCGGTCACCGCGCCAACCTCCGACAGCATCAGAAATTCATGCCAGGCGGCGGGGGCCTGCCAGACCCGTATGTCCGGGCTGATGGAAAGCGCCAACAGTATAATGACCAGCGCGTCCCCAAGCGTCGCTGGTAGCGGCGGAACCGCCTCTGTGAGTATCCGCCCGATGAGGGCCAGCGCCAGGCTGCCCGTCACACCAGCCATAAGCGGTCTTACCAGGAGTGGCAGTTCACTGCCGTCGCGGCCGATCTGCGCCATCGAGTACAGGCAGAGCAAGGCAGTAAAAATAGAAGCTGCGCCATAGACGATCTGGGCGCTGCGGGGTAAATCCTTCAAGATTTTCCCTCGTGCAGCCAGATTAAACCGCAAAGCGATATCGCCGCAAAAGCTGCGCCGGCAGTGAAGGTGACGCTGGCCCCATATGCCTGCCATAGCGCCCCGGCAATGACGCTGGCCGCCAGCATCACGACCCCGGTGATCAGATTGAACAGGCCAAATCCGGTGCCGCGCAAATGTTCAGGGGCGGCATCCGCAACCAGCGCCGACAACAGCCCTTGTGTCAGGCCCATGTGTAATCCCCATAGAATGACGCCGAGCGCCAGAACAAAGAGATTATTGCTAAAAGCCATCAACAGATCGCCAGTGATCAATATAATCAATCCAGCAGCTATCAGATGCAGCCGATTCCGGCCATCTGAAAATCTGCCGGCAGGGTAGGCGCTGGCCGAATAGACAATATTCATTACCACCAGCACGAGCGGCGCGAGCGTCAAAGCCAGCCCCAGTTCCTGTGCCCGCAGGATCAGAAAAGCTTCACTGAAGCGCGCCAGTGTCAGCGCCGCCGCAACGCTAACGGCCGTCCAGTAGGCGGCATTGAAGTTGCGCAGTTCGCGCCAGTTTTTGCGCGCGCAGGGTATGACAGGTTCAGCGTGCGGTTCCGCCGCCTCCCGCACGCCAAAGATTACCAGCGCCCAGGCCGCGAATGCGGGAATGACGGCAATCCAGAACACCAGTCTGAAATCATCGCTGCCCAGCGACATGAAGGCGATTGCCAGCAAGGGGCCAATTAAAGCGCCAACCGTGTCCATGGATTGACGCAGGCCATAGGCCGCGCCATGCAATTCTCTGGGGGTAATGTCCGCGATCAGCGCATCGCGCGGCGCGCCCCGGATGCCTTTTCCGATACGATCAAGAAAACGGGCGCTGATGATCCATTCAATCGACTGCCCCAATGGAAAAATCGGCTTCGTCAACGCCGCCATGCCATAGCCGATAGCGATAAGCAGTTTGCGCTTCCGGAAATAATCGCTCATCGCACCGGAAAATATTTTGACAATGGCGCTGGTGGCTTCGGCCACGCCCTCAATCAGGCCGATCGTCATCATGCTCGCGCCCAGACCGGCAGACAGATACACCGGCAGGAGGCCATGGATCATTTCTGATGAAATATCCATGAGCATTGAAACAAAGCCCAGGATGATCACGCCTCGCGGCAACCGCCGCAACACTGTCCCTCTGGTTCTGGTTGCAGGGTTCATGTGCATACGACCCTGGTATAGCAGAATCGCCATCGGCTGCTGTTAATACCGCGCCGGGGAGTATAATTTTTTTTCAATTTGAGACACATAATCATGTGATACACTGCAGGCCGACTCAGGCAAGCTGAGATCATCAACGGAGGGGTTACTTATGCAGATTAAACAATGGATTGTCATCGCGGGCTTGATCGTTGCAGCCCCCTTGCTGGTGGCTTGCGGACAGGAGAAAAAAGCGGACGAAGCCGCGCCCGCAGGAGAGGCCGCTCCGGCTGCTGCGGAAAAAGCTGCGCCCGCGGATGCAGGCGCTCCGGCTGAGAGCGAACCCGCCAAAGAAGAAAAGTCCGAATAGGCTTAAAGTCTACAACCAATCCCCGCCTGAGATCATCGGATTCAGGCGGGGTTTTCCGTTGTCTTCTATGGCGGCGATGCTAGGCTCACGGCCGGAAGCTTGCAGCGCCCTGCGAGAGGACAATGTTTCCTTTTTTGCGTCACCACTTGAAGGATGGCTTGGCCCGGCGCGGTCCGCCAGATTTTGGTGATGATCCTGTCGCCGAAAAACACCTGATCGGCAAAACGGCCTGTCATGCTAATAAACCGGGCAGGGTCGCTGCCGCAAAGTGTATGCAAAACCGCCCGGCCGGCAAAACCATATGTGCACAGGCCATGCATGAATGCATCGGGATAGCCTGCCTTGCGGGCAAATTCCGGATCGATATGCAATTGCACCCGATCGCCGGACAAACGATAGATGGCGCCCTGTTCCGGGCGGGTCTGATAGTCCACCACATGATCGGGCGCACGGCCCGGGGGCAGATGGCTCTGTGAGGTGGAAGGGCCGCGTTCCCCGCCAAAACCCCCGCCCCCGATAAAGAACAGGGTCGAATGCGTTTTGAACAAAGGGCCGTCCTTGTCGGAGCCAATGCATTCGGCGCCAAACACGGCGGCTTTGCCGGGCCCCTTGTCCCAGATTTCGCTCAACCGGCCCTTCATGGTGATTTCCGCGTTGGCCGGCAGGGGGCGGAACAGTTCGACCGACTGTTCCCCATGCAGCATGCGGGCAATGGGCATCTTGATATATTTTCCGATACACCCCATCGCCCACATGCCCGGGATAACGGCAAAAGTGGGCAACACTTTCGGGCCGCGTCCTTCATACAGAAAATCTAGTTCTGTATCGGGCATGGCCCCCACGCCTGCCGCATACAGCATGGTCTGGTTGTCATTCCAGCTCCTGCGCGTCTCGCCAAACTCCTGTCCTGCAAGGCTGCGGGATATTGTTTCACTGCTCATTGTCTGCTCCCGGTCTGAATTCATTGGCCGACAATAGCTGCCGCTACATTTACCGGCTATCGCTAAAAGGGCCGCAGATAAATTTTCTGGAGCGGGAAATTTTCACGCTCCAGGCGGATCGGCACAGAATATGTAGAATTGTATAAATACAATATTCGTACGTATAACTTAAATATTAAGAACTCTTATATATTACAAATTACTGTATATTAACAATTAATACTTAATGATTCCCCCTATCTGGATAATTTCCTTGGGGAAGGAAATCTTATGGGTTAAGTGCTGGGCGTAAACGCTGGACCGCAGGTGAAACCGGGCGCTGCATTATCAGCGGATGTGGCCGCGCCTTCGCACCCTCGCACAATTGGCTGGCTGGGAACGGCCTCCCTGGCGATGGGCGGCAGTAATCAAAGCCTGTTTCTGATCGCGGCCCTGTTCATCGGTCAGGGTGATTTTCCGGGGCAGGGCAGCGCCGCAGTACCTCTTCTTATCGCCGGACTATTGCTTAGCCTTGCAGCGGCGCCCGGATGGGTTGAGCTTGTTCTGCTTTTCCCTAACCGGGTCGGCGGCATTGCCGCCTCCTGCGCCGAGGCCTTCCGCCCTTATAGCCCGATCCTCGCAAACCTCGCCGGCGTTGGCTACTGGTGGGGCTGGATTCCCACCTGCGGGTTGACGGCGCTTTTATCGGCCTCGGCGATCCAGCAATGGTATTTCGCCGACGCGCCAGTCTGGCTGATAGCTTCGGGTCTCGTGCTGCTGTTTCTCGCCCCTAATCTGGCGGGTGTCAAATGGGTTGCGCGCACGGCGATCCCAATCGCAACCGCCTCCAGCGCCCTGGCTTTTTTATCTGGCCTCTTGCCCGTCCTGGCCGGCGAAGTCGACTGGCAACAATCTGTCACCTTCCACCTCACCACGCCGTTCGATGGCTGGTTTGGGGCCGTCACCAGCATGATGGCGGGTCTGTATATCATCGGCTTTGCCGCGCCCGCCTTTGAAGCCGCCACCTGCCATGTCGGCGAAACGGTCGACCCGGAACGCAATGTGCCGCGCGCGGTATTCGTCAGCGCCTGCATGGCGGTTCTCTATTTTGCGGTGCTGCCGGTGGTTTGGCTGGGTGTTCTGGGCCCCGAGCCGCTTGGCAAGGATCTTGCGCTTGTACTGGGGCCAACTTTTGCACCGTTGTTCGGCAGCGCGGCGAAGGCCGCCGCCATCTGGTTCATGATGTTCACAATGTTCCATGGCACGATTCAACCGCTCGCGGGCGCCGCCCGGACATTATCGCAGCTTGCCGATGACGGGCTGGTCCCGCGTTTCCTCGGCCTGCGTTCGGCCAATGACACGCCCTGGGCCGCTTCGGTGCTGACGGCAGGGTTTGCGATTTTCTTTCTGCTGCTGGGCGACCCGCTCTGGTTAATCGCCTCGGCCAATTTCACCTATTTGATCGGCATTGCGCTGCCGTCCATCGCGGTCTGGTTGCGGCGCCGGGATCAGCCAGGGCTTGCACGGCCCTGGCGGGCGCCGCGCGGCACGATTTCGCTTGGCGCCGTGGCGGCGCTTATCTGGGGCGTCACGGCCGTGCTTGGCTTTCAGCAATTCGGCCTGCCGACCGTGCTGATTGGCTTGACGCTCGCCTATTCAGGCGCACTCCTGTACGCATGGCGCAAGTTTGATGACCGGCGCCGCGCAGGCCTGCCCGGCGTGGCGCGAACGCTGCATATCAAACTGACGGGCGCCATGCTGGCGGTGCTGGTGCTTGATGGGCTGGGTTATCTGATCGCCGTGGACCATGTTCCCTCTACTGACCATATTATGGTTACGATTCTGGACGATATTTTCGTCGCGGTCGCCATGCTCACAATTGCGGTAGGTCTGGTATTGCCGGGCATGATTGCGCATTACGTCGTGCAGGTGTCAGACGCGGTCAACCGGCTGGTGACCGGCACGCTGGCTGATTTTGTGCTGGCTCTGAAGTCGCTGGGCCGGGGCGATCTCGCCGGGGCGTAGGCCCGCGTTGAGTTCATTCGGGTGACCATAAATTGACATGATGAAATTGGCCAGAGGGCAAATGATTTTAATCTCTTGCAGCGTGAAATCGCCAATGCTGCCACGGGACTTGACGCCGCGCGCGAAGGCCTGGTGGGCGCACGCATTGCACTCGAGCAGATTAATGCCAGTCTCGAATCAACGCTCGTTGATCTTACGCAGGCCAAAGAGGTCGCCGAGGTTGCGAATGTAGCGAAAAGCTCTTTCCTCGCCACGATGAGCCACGAGTTGCGTACGCCACTGAATGCGATTCTCGGCTTCTCCGAGATGATCACATCCGAAATCATGGGCCC